>JBJKSL010000486.1:0-3875 GCA_046704145.1 Phycisphaerae bacterium | reverse complement strand
CGCTGGAGGCCTGTCGCTCCCAGGGCGTGCAAGCGGCATTCGTGGCGGCCGATCTCTCCGGGCCGACCGAGGCGGCGGTACCGCAGTTGTTCGAGGCCACGCTCGCAGCCATGCCGCAGGTCGACATCCTGGTCAACAATGCGGGGCAGTACTTCGATCTGCCGTTTCTGGACATGACGCTCGATCGGTTCGAGCGGACGTTGCGGCTGAACGTGAGCGCGGGATATTTCCTCACGCAGCGATTCGCCCGGCATTGGATCGACCGGCAGGTTTCCGGGCGGGTGCTGTTTATCGGGTCTGTCAACGGCCGGCTGGCGGAGGTGGACTCGACGGCGTACGACACCTCCAAGGGGGCCATCGAGATGATGGTCAAGACCCTGGCTGTCGCCCTGGCCCCGCAAGGCATACGCGTGAACGGGCTGGCTCCGGGCCTGGTCCGCACCGAGCAGACCCGCTGGCTGGATGCTCAGCCGGCCAAGGCGGCCTGGATCGCCCGGCACACGCCTAACGGCCAGATTCCCGACGCCTCCGTCTGCGGTCCGGGGGCGGTCTACCTGGTCAGCGACGCGGCCGAGCACGTCCACGGCCACATGCTCATGATCGACGGTGGCATGAGCGCCTGGCAGCAGCCCGAGCCTTGAGAGGGTCTTTTAAACGTTGTAGCCCAGCCGCCCTCGGCTGGGGGATTTCGGCATTGAAAACACAGCCGAGGGCGGCTGGGCCACTTTTTCTTGCCACACCCGCGGCCGAGGGGCGAACTGCTGACGGTCTGGCGAAAAGCAGAGGAATCCGTAAACTAGTAGGGCTTCGGCGGATACGGCGGGGATGGTTCCCGCGAAAAAGAAGCGCGGGGTTAAACCCCGCGGCTCGCCGTCGTAGTGGGCGGATGAACCACGTGGTTCGCGTTTCGGCCTCAAACGCATCAGGAGAATGAACGGTGGCTATACCGTATTACCAGCGGACACATGATTGTGGGGCGCTTCGCGCCAGTGATATCGGCAAGCAGGTCATTCTGGCCGGGTGGGTCAACAACTACCGCGACCACGGCGATAACCTGGTCTTCATCGACCTGCGCGACCGCGGCGGCCTGACGCAGTGCCGATTCAACGTGGACACCGACCCTGATGCGACAAAGCTGGCCCGCAGTCTGCGCAAGGAAGACTGCATCGCCGTGCGCGGTGAGGTCATCAGTCGCGGCGAGAACGTCACCCCCAAGCTGCCCACCGGCGAGATCGAATTGAGCATTCACGAGGTGGACGTGCTCAGCAAGTCGCTGACGCCGCCGTTCGAGGTGGCCGAGCACGTGGAGGCGAACGAGGATCTGCGGCTCAAGTACCGCTTCCTCGATCTGCGGCGGCCGCCCATGCAGAAGGCGATCATCGCGCGGCACAAGACGCTGCAGGCCTTCCGCAACTTTTATTACAACGAAGGCTTCATCGAGGTCGAGACGCCCATCCTGACCAAGAGCACGCCGGAAGGTGCCCGCGACTACCTGGTGCCGTCGCGCGTGTGGCCGGGGCAGTTTTACGCCTTGCCGCAGTCGCCGCAGTTGTTCAAGCAGTTGCTGATGATGAGCGGCTTCGACAAGTACATGCAGTTGGCGCGGTGCTTCCGCGATGAAGATTTGCGTGCGGACCGTCAGCCCGAGTTCACCCAGGTGGACCTGGAGATGGCGTTCGTCGACGTGGACAACATTCTGGACGTGGTCGAGCGGTCGCTGGCATACGTGTGGAAGCAGATCCTGGGCGTGGATATCCCGACGCCGTTCCGCCGAATGCCTTACGACGAGGCCATGCGCGATTACGGCAGCGATAAGCCGGACCTGCGTTACGGCATGAAGCTGATCGACGTCACCGAGGTCGCGAAGAAGACCGAGTTCAAGATCTTCCACGACGCCGTCGAGCGTGGCGGAATCGTCAAGGCCATCTGCCTGCCGGGCGGCGGCGAGATGACGCGCAAGGAGACGGACGGCCTGACTGCGGAGATCCAAGGCGTCGGCGCAGGCGGTCTGCCGCTGTGCAAGGTGGTCGAAGAGAAGGGCGAAGTCGGCCTGCAGACGGGTATCGGCAAGTTCTTCGGCAAGGAGGCGGCGGCAGAGCTGATCGCCACGATGGATGCCAAGCCGGGCGATGCGGTGTTCTTCGCTGCCGGGCGGTTCGGCGACGTGTGCAAGTACCTGAACTGGCTGCGAATCACGCTGGCCGAGCGGCGTAAGATGATCCCCAAGGACAAGTGGGAGTTCCTGTGGATCGTGGACATGCCGGCCTTCGAGTTCGACGAGGAAGAGAACAAGTGGGTGTTCATGCACCACCCGTTCACCATGCCGCATGATGAGGACCTGGGCAAGCTGGAGTCCGATCCGGGCAGCGTGCGGGCCAAGAGCTACGACTCGGTGCTGAACGGCGTGGAGTTGGGCTCGGGCTCGATCCGTATCCATCGGCAGGATGTGCAGTCGCGGATCTTCCGCATGCTGGGCCTGAGTGACGAGCAGGCCTGGGCGAAGTTCTCGCACCTGCTGAACGCACTGCAGTACGGTCCGCCACCGCACGGCGGCCTGGCCCTGGGCCTCGACCGCATCGCCATGCTGCTGAGCGGTGTGAGCAGCATCCGCGACGTGACCGCCTTCCCCAAGACGCAGAAGGCGTTCTGCCCACTGACCGAGGCGCCGAGCGAGGTCGATGCCAAGCAGCTTCGTGAACTGAGCATCGATCTGGCGGCGGAGCTGAAGGCGAAGAAGAAGCTATGAGCTGTGAGCTTTGAGCCGGAAAAGACTACTGCGGTCCCGCGATGAGGTGGAGTAAGCTCAAAAAGCTGGTTGAAGAGTCGTTTGCGACGAGTATTCGCGGGCGAGTGCATGTCTACAGCACCAGATACCAGTGCTCCTGCGGTCGCGGTTGGATTACAGTTGACGGGGAGGAGATTGCTGACCTGTCGACAATGGCATCCGGAGGCCTTGCTGGAGTTCAGAATGCGGTCCGAAGGCATTATTCCGGGTCTTGCACATGCTTGACATATTGATGCTGCGCTCGTATGCTTTTATGTATGAGCCGGACGACCATTAGGCTGGATGATCATTTGCTCGCGGAGCTGAAGGAACTGGCTGCGCGGAGCAATCGGACCATGACGGCGGTCATCGAAGATGCCTTGCGCGAGGTGATTGCTCGGCAGGAGAAGACGCCCCCATCGACGCAACCGCTCGATTTGCCCACCTATGGGGGCGGTTGGGTGCGACCCGGCGTGGACATCGACAATTCGGCTGCGTTGCTGGACATCTTGGAAGGACCGGATGATCCTGCTTGATGTCAATGTTTTGATCTATGCTCACCGCCAGCAGGCGCCGGACCATCTTCGCTATCGCGAGTGGTTGCTGCAGGCAACGCGCGGTCCTCAACCCTATGGCTATTCTGAATTGGCCTTGAGCGGCTTTTTGCGCATCGTGACCAATCCCCGCGTATTTGCCGACCCAACCTCACTTGAAACCGCAATCGCATTTGTGGAACGGTTGAGAGAGCCCCCGCATGCGGTACGTATCGCGCCGGGGCTGCGGCATTGGACGTTATTTATCGATCTGTGCCGGCGTGCCAATGCCCGAGGTAACTTGGTTTCGGATGCCTACTTTGCTGCGTTGGCGATTGAATCCGGCAGCGAGTGGATAACTAACGATCGTGACTACGCGCGTTTTCCTGGACTGCGATGGCGACATCCCTTCGATTGATCGTCTGGGTGCTCCAACTGCAGTTTCGGCGCCCTGAGGATACAATAGAGAGAGCCAAGGCAGGTGCTCTCATGGACTTCATCGGCGAAGTGGTGAAAGTGGAGACGGCAGGGGAGGTCAGGCGGCCGGCGCGCTTTGTCTGGCGGGGGCGGAAGTACAC
>JBJKSL010000485.1:0-4057 GCA_046704145.1 Phycisphaerae bacterium | reverse complement strand
GCGTCCGCTACCGGAGCCTGATTGGCACGTGCTCCCGCCGATAGCACGCTCGCCGTCCAGACACTCAAGCTCATCAACACTGTGCCACGAATCGACATCTGCCGATTCTATGCACGTGCGACGGCATAGACTTCATAGCGGCCTTGTGCCCATCCGGGACACACCGAGCCGTTCGAAGGACGTGGATCTCATGTCTGAAATCCGAAATCGGCAATGAATTCAGCGAGTACTGCCCGCGGCCACGTCTGAACCTATGGTCGGCGGCCGCGCAAAACTCGCCGGTGTCCGGTCACCTGACGACACAGGTGCCGGTCACCGCATAGTGTGGCCTCAGGTGATAGAGAACATCGCGATACAGAGGACGCAGTCACTTCATGAACGCGTTTCTCGTTTGCGTCGCGTCAGCAACAACGATCCAAGGGCAAGCATGCCTAGGGCAGCGGGCTCAGGCACGTAAGTAAAGCCCGCCATACCTTCGAGGCCTTCGTCGTATCCACCCAGATATGATGAATACGCCTCCTCCGTGAGCCAGTCGCCGAAGTGCGATGCTTCGCCTTCTTCGTCGCGTCGACCTCCGGTGAAGGTCAGGTTGGAGTAGCCAGTCGCCTGGCCCACTTGCGCGGCGGTTGCAGACGTGGTACGATTCCAGAGCAGGTCAACGAATCTCTCCTCAAGCAAAGACTGCATCGGAGCATTCTGGTTTTCCTGTGCGGAGGCGATCAGCGTCGTCTTTGCGAGCTTCTCAAGATCACCGGTATCGTTGCCATTAAAGAACCCGCCAGACTTGCAAGCGTCGATCATGAAGAGCTTGTGCGTGGCGTTGGGGACGTTGTTGACGATCAAATCATCGATGTAGTCGTCATAGAGATAATCCTGCGTCGTGCTGTTAACGGCGAGGAATTCGTCGGGCGAATTGATCGCCGGCGGCACGAGCTCGTTCGGTGTCGTCAGCGTCGAGGTTCCTCCGTGGCCGGAGTAGTAGAAGAAAAGGTACTTGTAGGGGTCCGGATCACTCGCCATCAGTGCGTTGAGCGTCCGCAATTGAGCGGCGATATTGGCTGTGCTGGCCTGCTGCGCTGCCGTGGCATGTAGGGTCAGTGTGTGGCCCGGGAGATTGTAGCCTTGCCATCGCCCGCTGGTCAGGCCGCCTTGAACAGCCACAACGTCACTGCTGAACGTGCTCTGATTGGAGCCCTCTGCACCGATCAGAAGTGCATACCAACTGGCATCGGCCGGCAGGGTCAATCCCAGGATGGGGCACAGCCACATGCACCATCGCAGTATCTGTGAAGTCTTCATGGCTAGTGTGCCTCGCTTATGCATGTAATTGGTTCACCGGCGTCGTCGAGCCAGAAGGGCTCCGCCGCCGAAGATCAAGAGGGTCAGTGAGGCCGGTTCGGGCGTGACGACTTTGACGCCGCCTCCGGAGAGCAGGGTGATATCCCAGCTACCGTCGTCGGACTGATCGAACCATGGATCTCGCTCTGCAAGTTGAGGCTCTCGCGATGGAACGGGAGCCAACACGGATGGTTGCAATTGATCGGCGAACTCTCCGTCCACAAAATGCGCAAACTCGCTCGGCCCACTCTGGAGGACCGGCGGAAGGGCTGGCGGATTGGGGACAACGATCGTGGTCGGTCCGGGAGGATCGCATCCGACAAACTTGGTAATCGTAGTCGTCTCGTAGGCAATGTCGAAGGACCATTCCCATTGAGCATGCTCGACCGGCAGATTGGGCGAGCTACTCCAACTCGTCGCGCTATTGAAATTCCACAATGATCCGTTGTTAACCGTACCGTCCTTGTAGACTTGGCCTGTGCCGTCCGGGAAGATGCGAACCTCGTAGTCGCTGCCGGACAGAGTGAAGTTGAAGCGGTTGTATTCTGTTGGCAGCAAACCGCCGTCCACTCCACCGTCGTCCTGATTGGTCATCCAGTCGTTCATGCAATAGAACGTGCCGGACGAACCATGACTGATGAAGTCGAAGTAGATCCTCGAGTACTGTCCCTCCAGGTAGGACACATCAGACCACTCAAGAACTGCGAAGGCGGGCTGAGCCAACAGCGGTCCCAGCAGTGCCGCCGTAAAGAGCATTCTCCACAATCTCATGATTCGTCTCCTTTCAAGAAGAGACGAACTCCGGTCCAACCCCCTGCCGCAAAGCAGACGGGCTTTCTGTCGGTCCCGATCGAAGTAATCTGATACTCGAACGAGTTTAGCGCGAAAGGGTTAAAGCCGATCCTCCTTCCCTCTCCCGCTCTACAGGTGTCGCCTATAAGCCCTTCATCTCGGCCCGGCAACACTACCGATTGAGATGCAGCGCCAAGGCTACCGCAAGGCCGCAGTCCGCACGAGTCGGATATTTGCCCGTCAGTTGGAAAGGGGACAGCGGCCGACCGCACGGTTAGAGCAAATCGGGGGCAGGTCGCAGTCGGGGTTGGCGGTCAGGGATAGGAAGTGAGTGATGATACGAACTAGAAGTTCCACGCGGCTCTGCACGCCCAGTTTGCGATATAACCGCTCAGTATGCGTGCGCACCGTGTTTGCAGAGATACCCAAGGTCAATGCGATCGCGGCTTCGGTCTGGTCGGCAAGAATGCAACGCGAGATCTCCAACTCTCTTGGGGACAACTTTAACGAGGCCCCTACGGTGTTCCATGCCTCAGTAGAGAGAAGACCCCCACGGCTCGCCGTTTTGCGAGTGCATGCACTTTCTGCCGCAATCGGAGATAACACCCGTGATGTCTCGCTTTTTTTCATGACGGCCCGGTTTCGACGCGAACGTTTGATTTGCGTGACAACTCTGTCGCGCAAGACAAGATCGACCCGTCAGGCCTCACGAGCATTCATCATAAGCGTCCGGCTCGGGTGCGCCTAGTGTAATTCTTCAAATCTGTCGATTTACCTGTATGTAGCGACAGGCAAATCGCGGTCTCAAATTACACCGATGCGCTGCAAGTCCGGGTCGTGACTGCCGAGGGCGTCGGTCAACTCGTCCAGCGACTCATAGAAGACATCCACCCCGACCTGCCGCATCTGCTTAGGGAAGGCCAGCCCGCGCTTCAAGCCGACCACTCGGCAGCCGGCCTCATTAGCGGCATAAGCGAACGGCACACTCCCTGCTACCGCCATGGTTCGCGTGCCGGACGTCATTTCCCGCAGAGCTTCCACCCGCCTATCGCTGTCCGCCGGCAGCACCTGCTTCTTGTCGAAGTACATCCACAGGTCCAGCCGATCGAGCGAGGCATTCAGAGCGTCCCGGTTCTGACAAAGCGAAACCAGGTGGCAGGTGCCCATGTCTTTGAGGATCTTCAGATTGGCAGGGGGGTCGGGCCAGGCCTCGTCCAGCGCGATGAGGTCGCTGGCGTGCAGCCGCTCGTCGCGCCGCCGGGCATACTCCAGCACTTGTGCTGTCTTGGCGCGCGGAACCCGCAGACTGTCCGGAGCCCCCGTCCGCACCAGCCGCCAGAACTCCTCCTCCGTCGGCCCGTTCCAGCCCACCGCCGCGATGGCCTCGCGGTGCGCCGCCCAGTACCGCGGCCGCACGTTCACCAACGCCCCGTCGTATTCGATAATCGTCGTAAGAAAACCCACATTGCCTCCCGTGTACGTACAGATGTTCTTCGCTGCCGGGCATTCTACGCAACTTTGCGGCGGACGGAAAAGCTGCAATTCAAGCCTCTCCGCCAGCTTTGACCCGCCTCCCTGCGCCGGATACCATGGGAGTGACTCTGAGTGAGACGGGAGGTCTGTCAAAATGCCCCAAAGCGGATCACTTTTCGGCCGGCGAGACCATGCCGGCGTTCGTGCCGTCATGACCGGCCAAGTCGGCGTGGACAAGAAGCCGTTCATCGAGCGCGTGGCCAACATCGCCCGCAAGCACGGCAAAGAGGTCGTAGTTTGCCACGTCGGAGACATGATGTACAAGGAGGCCCCCGACGTGGTGCCCGGCCGCATCCTCGACCTGCCCCGGCCGCGTCTGGACGCCCTGCGGCGGTCGGTGTTCAAGGACATCCTCCGCATCGCCGAGAAGGCCCCCAACGTGCTGGTCAACACC
>JBJKSL010000484.1:0-2865 GCA_046704145.1 Phycisphaerae bacterium | reverse complement strand
TGGCCAAGCCGGCACCGAAGACACAGGGCAAGGAGCAGGACTTGCTCGCACCGCAGCCGGCGAACCAGAGTGGGGCGGCCGCACCCGGACAAGCCGGCCAGACTGCCGGCACGTTCGGCGCCGTGAGCGGGGGATTCGGTGGGGCGGGAGCATCTGTCGCCGGCGTTTACTTGCAGGGCGATGTGGTGCTCTCTCGCGGCGAACGGATGATCAGGGCCGACGAGTTGTATTACGATTTCGAGAATGATCGCGCCCTCATGTTGGACGCGGTCATGAAGACGGCCATACCGGGGCCGGGACTGCCGCTGTACGTGCGAGCTGATCAGATTCGGCAGTTGTCCAGCACAGAGTTCATGGCTCGCAAGGCCGACGTGAGCACGAGCGCGTTCTACACGCCGCACGTCAGTCTGGGTGCTGAAGAGATCAACTTTGCCGATGCCACGCAGCGCGGGGAGTCGGGGCAGGTGGTCGGGCTACAGGCGGGGCGGTACGAGGCACGGGATGTGACGCTGGACGTGGATGGCGTGCCTGTTGCCTATTGGCCTTATACTGCCGGCGACTTCCGCCAGGGTGAAAGTGCGCTGCGCGGGATGCGAGTCTCGTACGGCGGCGATTTCGGCATGTCCGTGCAATCGAAGTGGTACCTGTACAACCTGCTGGGGCTTGACCGGCCCAAGGGCGTCGATGCCATTTTGCTGACCGACTACTTCGGCAAGCGCGGGCCGGGTGCCGGCTTGAACGTCGATTACGAAACCGATCACTCGTTTGGGCTGTTTCGCGGCTACTACATCAACGATCACGGCGATGACAATCTCGGCCCGTACCGAGACGGCAATGTCGAGCAGGACAACCGTGGCCGCATCACCTTGCGGCATCGTGAGTATCTGCCGCAAGGCTGGCAGCTGACGCTGGAAGGCTCGTATATCAGCGATCCGCACTTCCTTGAGGAGTACTTCAAGTCCGAGTTCGAGGAAGGCAAGGAACAGGAGACGCTCGCCTATCTCAAGAAGCAGCAGGATAACTGGGCTTTCACGGCTCTGACCCAGTGGCGAGTGTTGGACTTCCTGACCCAGACCGAGCATCTGCCCGACTTGGGCTTCCAGTGGATTGGCCAGCCGCTAGCCCAGTTGGCCAGCTACTACAACGAGTCGCACCTCGGGTTTGTGCGCTATCTGCCCGACGATCGTTATATCTTCCAGGAGCACCGCATTGCAGACAACAACATGCGGAGCGATATCACCTTCCGTGCAGACACGCGCAATGAGATCGACGTCCCAATCAAGCTGGGCACCGGCCAGATCGTTCCTTTCGCTATGGCCCGCACCGGCTACTGGGACGGCAGTGCGGAAGGGGGGGCGCTCGGCAGAGTTTTCGGCAGTGTGGGCGTGCGAGCGAGCACGCAGTTCTGGCGAGTGTTCGACAATGTGGTTTCCAAGCTGCTCGACCTGAACGGTTTGCGGCATGTGATCAAGCCGGAAATTACCGCCTGGCTGAGCGGCAGCAATCATGACAGCCTCGACCTGTATCCGTTCGATCCCGGCATCGAAGATATAGACGATTTCTACGGCACGTCGCTGGCTTTGCGGCAACGGTGGCAGACCAAGCGTGGCGGGCCGGGAAACTGGCGGGTGGTGGATTGGATCAAGCTGGATGTTGAGCTGAACGTGTTCGGCAATGTGCCCGACTACGTGACGATGCCCATCGGCCGCTACTACGACTACCGGCCGGAGAACAGCAATCCTCGCGACCACGTGCGGGCTGATTTCGCTCTGCGGCTGAGCGATACGGACACGCTATTGGCCGACGCCAACTGGTCCCTCGACGGGACCATGGATCTGCTAAACCTTTCGTACGCGGTGGAGCAGACGCCGCGGTTCTCATACGTGGTGGGCTATCGCCGCATCGGGCCGACGGACTCGAATCTCTTCGGCGTCGGTGCCAACTATGAGTTCAACACGAAGTATCGCGGGGCGGTGCGTGCCTACTATGACGTGGAACGCAGCACGCTGGCGCAGTTCGATGTGACCCTGGTCCGCCGCTGGCCGCAATGGTACACAGCGGTCACCTTCGGCCTGGATGATATCGAGGACGAAATCAATATCAGCTTCTCAGCCTGGCCTGAAGGTGCCCCACAAATGGCCCTCGGCAACCGCCGCTACACGGGCCTCGGCCAGTCTACCGGTATCCGACCGACCGAAGAATAGATCACCCTTTCCAGGGGTGCTGATTCAATTCGTCTAACCTCGTGCCATCTTGCAGAGGATCTCGCAACCGCGTTCGATCTTTTCGTTGGTGGTCGCGTAGCTCAAACGGAAGTGGGTATCGCGGTCGCTGAAGACCGAGCCGGGGATGATGAGCACGTTATTTCGGATGGCTTCCTCGGCGAAGGCCATCGCGTTGGGGAATCGATCCGGCACGCGCGGGAAGAAGTAGAAGCCACCGCCGGGTCGGCTGAACTCGAACGTGCCGCCCAGTCCGGAGATCACCAGATCCCGCTTGCGGCGATAGGCCTCCACATGTCCGCTGATGTCGGCGTCGAGGGCGGCCAAGCCAGCGTACTGAACCATGCTGGGCGCACACACAAACGTGTACTGCTGAAGCTTGGTCATCTCCTCGATGAGGAACTTGGGACCGGCCGCATAACCCAGTCGCCAGCCGGTCATGCCGTAGCTCTTGCCGAACCCGCGAAGCAGCAACGTGCGGTGGGGGGCGAACTTCAAAGCAGGGGGGCAGGGGGCGTCATATACCAACTGGTTGTAGATCTCGTGGCTCGCCGGGACTTTTAAATGGCGCTGGGCGGGGTGGGGGGCGGGGGGGTGTTCGTTCTGGCGCCGCCGCTCTCCCGTCGGATTGCTCGGGGAGGGA
>JBJKSL010000483.1:0-3518 GCA_046704145.1 Phycisphaerae bacterium | reverse complement strand
TTCATGCAAACGCTGCCGGCGACGCTGACGGAGAATGCCGATGGCTGCATTCATGGCGATACGATAGAAGTAACCACCCGGATTTGTCCGGACCGCCGCTTGGCCCCGGGCGGTCAATTGGCAGACCGCGGTCTGGTAGGAGTCCAACACATCCTGTTCGGAACCCAGCACCCGCCAGAGCAGGTTGACCACTGACTCGCCGTGCTGCCGCAGCAGCGCAAGGATCCACTGCTGGTTGTCCGCCACCGTGGCTGAGGTCAGCCCGGCAAGCAGTGTTCGCAGTTCCAGCGGCAAGGCTGTGGACTGTGTTCGCCCCATTTGGCGGGGTCCTCCTCACCCCTATTGTTCCGCACCAGACCTCAAATGTATAGATGCTCAACCAGGAAGTTTGTTAGCACGATGCTAATGACCGCCCGCCTGCCTCCTCTTTACCTGTGAGAACCGATTAGACAGCTACCCGCCACCTCCGTTTAAGCAGTTGGTGGGATCATGAGGATTTGCGGAACCATGGCCGCCAGAACGGATTCACCTGATTACGGTGCCGTCTCAGTAGTAGACGACCTCCTAGGTCGGGCCATTGCTCGTCGAGCCAGCGACGTGCACTTCGAGCCGGACGATGGGGCCATGCGCGTGCGCTATCGGCTGGACGGCTTACTCCACGATGTGGACTCCCTGCCGGTCGCGCTGGCCGAGAGCGTCGTGGCCCGGCTCAAGGTTCTGGCGGGTCTGCTGACCTACCGGACGGACGTGCCCCAGGAAGGCGCATTCCCCGCGAGCCGTCTTTCCTCAGGGAGCGAAACTTCGATCGACATCCGCGTGGCCACCTTCCCGACCGTCCGTGGTGAGCGGGCTGCGGTGCGTTTCTTGTACGCAGGGACGCAGATCACCAGCCTCGATGGACTCGGTCTGCGCAGCGGCCTGGTCGCAAGCTTGCGACGGGCAGCCGAGCAGCCCCACGGCCTGATCCTGGTCACAGGGCCGGCCGGCAGCGGCAAGAGCACGACGCTCTACGCCTTGGCTCGGCACATCCTGGCGGCCTCGCCAGGTCGCAGCGTCGTGAGCCTGGAAGATCCAGTTGAACATCGTGTCTCACATATGGCCCAGATTCAGGTCTCTCCGCAT
The DNA here is from genome assembly GCA_046704145.1 of Phycisphaerae bacterium. Classification (GTDB taxonomy): domain Bacteria; phylum Planctomycetota; class Phycisphaerae; order UBA1845; family PWPN01; genus JACQVT01. Next base: position 2,396 of record JBJKSL010000483.1, on the reverse strand, counting down.
GGCGAGCTTGATTACCTTCGAGCCATGCGATCCCTCCTGAGGCAAGACGTCCAGGTGCTGCTGGTAGGCGAGATCCGCGACGCACAAACCGCCCACGTGGTGGTCGAGGCCTCGCTAACCGGTCACTTGATAATGAGCACGATGCACAGCGGCGATCCGGCCGAGGCGATTGCCCGGCTGCTGGAGATGGGCATTGCCCCGTATCAATTGGTCAGCGCGTTGAGTGTCGTTTCCTCACAGCGTCTGCTGCGCATGATTTGCACCGTTTGCCGCAATGCAGACGACGCATGTGAAGCGTGCAGCGGCACCGGCTACCGCGGCAGAACCGCCTGCGGCCAGATAGCCGAGATTACGCCGGCGCTTCGACAGGCGGTTCTGGACAGGTCGTCCGCGGGTGACCTGCGAAAGTTGATCGCCAAGGACAGTCCCGACCTGCTTGAGGAAGCATCTCGCCTGTTGGGCGATGAACGCACTACGCGCGACGAGGTTCTGCGAGTGTTCGGCAGGATGGAATAATCGTCTCGGGTGATGCGGATTCAGAGCCGGTGTCTGTGACGCCGGTGCTATCCGATGCTGTTATGAACCGACGGATATACGCCACTTTGGTCACGGCAAGCGACTCTGGATCGCAATACCGCACACTGCTTGGAGGAAGCTGGCAATGGCTTGGTTCGAATACGAGGGTCACACTCCTGGCGGTACTGCGATCGCCGGTCGAATTGAAGCGATCGACTCGGACCGCGCCCGGCAGGAACTCGACCGCATCCAGATCGACGTCCGCGAGTTACGGCAAGCCGACGAGCCCTACCGGCAGAAGGCCGGCCTCAGCGCCGACGACCTGGTGTTCTTTAACGAGCAACTCGCTTCGCTGGCCGAGGCTGGCATCGCCCTCGATGAAGGGCTGGCCCAGTTGGCTCGAGATCTGAGTTCCTCTCGCCTGCGAGCCTGGATCGAAGGGTTGGTCGAAGATCTTCGCCGCGGTGTGCCCATAGACAAGGCCATCGAAAAGCGTGAGGCAGGCCTGCCCATACTCTACAGCCGCGTGATTCGCGCCGGTATCGAGTCGGGCGAACTGCCGGCCACCCTGCTCAATCTCAACCAGCACCTGCGTTTAAGCGGCGACACACGTCGCGTTATGTGGGAACTGGTCAGTTATCCGATCATCGTCATGGTCCTGGCTCTGAGCATCGCATCCTTCTTCTACGGGGTCATCGTTCCTCATGCCAAGGAGATCTTCGCAGACTTCGGAACGCGTCTGCCCGTGATAACCCAAGTAATGATCGGCATTGGCGATAACTACTGGACCATTATGGTCGTTGCAGGCTTGGCAGTCGGAGCCATAATTATCCTATGGCAGTCGCTGCGGTTCTCGCGGGCCGGCCTGATCTGGCGGGAATCGATCACGCTCGCCTTGCCGGTACTCGGTCGGCTGTATCGGGCATCGGTCATTGCGCGGTTCTTCCGGGCGGTTGCTACCTCCCTCGCCACGGGTATTCCCCTGCCGCAAGCCATGCGGTTGGCCGCCGGAGCGACGGGCAGCCAACTGCTCGACCGTGATGCCGAGTTGTTAGCCGCCGAAGTAGAGGATGGACGCCCAATATTCGTCGCCAATCAGTCCACCAGCCTGATCCCACCGCTGTTCGGCTTCTGCGTACAGGTGGCCGCCGGACGTGATGCCTTGCCAACCGCCATCGGGCAGCTTGCCCGTTCCTACGAGAACCGGGCCATGCACACACAGGCCATGCTACGCGTTGTGCTGTTTCCGGCGGTGATCATCTTCGTCGGCGGGTTCCTGGCCTTCGGTATCCTGGCCATGTTCCTGCCGCTGGTGTCGCTGATCAATGCCATCAGTGGAGGTGGCTTATGAGGCTTGGCAACGATTACCTGCCGGATCCAAGCCCAAACAGGTTCCTGCCCGCATTGCTCATCGTAGCGAGCGCGGTGGTGGTCTTCGTTGCCGCCTCGCTGACCAACATGCGTACTACCGCAGGCTCGGTGCTGGCAGGGCTGGTGATCGCCGCGTTCGAGATTGGCCTGTTCGCCGTGTGGATAAAGCTGAAGCAAGCGGGGCCAGGCCAATACTCCGTGTCAGTTCTCTTGCTCATACTCGGCTTTGTAGTGATACCGGCTGTGCTGGCGAACCGGCGGACCCATGGGAACGATATGGCGGCCTTTGCTTTCATCGCCATGTTCTGGATTGCAGGAATCCTGTGCATCTGGTTCCTGCTCGCCAAGCTCAAATGCGCAAATCTGATCCCGCTCATTATGCTCGGTCTGACCGTAGGGGTTGTTGCCCTCGCAGCAATCGTAGAAAGCAACTCCGCGGACCTTGATTTGTGGGGCTTTTTTATCGCAGGGCTCGCCGCGTTCTTGGTTGGTGCCGCTACAGTCATCGT
>JBJKSL010000482.1:0-3354 GCA_046704145.1 Phycisphaerae bacterium | reverse complement strand
CAGTTACATGGGCCCGCGGCGAAGTACGGTTCAACGATCCAAGCTGCGTGAGCTCGGATAGAAGGTTGGAGCCATCGACAAGAAAAAGACGGCTCAGCCCTTGACGTACCCGGCTTCATAGAAGGCGTATAGTATTGCCGATGCATCCATTCTGGCTTGTTGCTGTTGCGATCATCTCTGCCCCTTTCATTGGGCGTGCGTATGTGCGCCGACACCGCCAAGTCCGCGGGCTGACAGACTTGGCCAGACGCTGCAACCTGCGGTTCTCCGCCATCGACCTAATCGGCCTGCACGAGCGTTACTACAACCTCCAGCTCATGCGGCGCGGGCACAGCCGACACGCCTGGAACGTGCTTTACGGCACCACCGAGGCGGGCCTGATCGCAATCTTCCGCTACAGCTACGACTCGGGCTTCGGCGTCCACCAGTCTGCCCAGCAGTGGTGGATCGGTGTGCTGGAGGGCACTGACCCCTTCGCAAATTGGCAAGCGGCACCATGCCAGGCTACCGCCGACTCCGGCACTGCGCGCGTCGGGCCATTTTCATGCCAAGCCGACCAGGCCGACACCTTGGCAAAACTCGCGGAGCCTGGCCCCGCAGCCGCGCTGCTGTCCTTGCCCGACACCTGGCATCTGGAAGCCAGCGGAGTCCTGCTAGCCATGGCGGCCCCTGGTGAAGACGATGCCTCGGTGGCCGGCCAGCTCTACCACAGCCTACAAGCTCTGGCCCAGGAGCTACGCCAGGCAGGGCTGTAGCCCAACTCCCGCCGGTCCGCCCGCGGGCAATAAGATTCCACGGAATCCGTGGGCTTTATGGCTTTTTGGGGGGAACTACACCGCTCAGGATTCGAACCTGAAACCTTCGGTTCCGTAGACCGATGCTCTATCCAATTGAGCTAGCGGTGCATGCAAGTCGTTGGCCAACAGAGCCTTCCGATCGAATCCGTCAGCCGCTAAGGGCCAGGAATCCAACGCACCGATTCCATTCGACCTGGTTAGAAAAGCGTATAACCCGCCGAGTGCCTATTGCGCCCGAACACGTTTCCAGACTAGTCCGCCGCCCGCCTGATGACACTCCACCCCGCAGGTAGATCGACCTTCAGCACCGCGCCGCGCGGGCCACGGGCGACCACCTCTACAGTCTTGGCTGTCGGGTCGGCTTTGACGTCCAGCACCTGCTCGTGCAGGTGGATGCGGGTGATGGTCAGCGACGGCCAGTCGCTCGGCAGACGCGGGGCGAGCTTGAAACCATCAACGGTAGGATCGAAACCAAGGAAGCCGTAGAGCATGACCTGCGGAACCAGGATGGACTCGAAGAACTCGCGGTCGAGGCCCAGGCCGCCGGGCACGTTTCCGCCTTGCATCGTCCCCCGCGAGGGATCGCTGTAGTAAGCCCGATAGCCGCCGGCCGCTTGCGTCTCATCGAACCAGGTCAGCACTTCCTGCAGCCGTTTCCATGCGTCATCAGGGCCGTCCACGCTCAGCCGCGTCATCAAATCGTGGTAAGACCAGCCGAGCACCGCCCCGCCATCCTGCACCTGGTAGCCCCAGGGAATCGATTCCGGATTGGACCATCCCCAAAAGTAATAATCCAGGTTGCGCAGAGTCGAGGATCGTGGCCCGAAACGCCAATGATAGATTTCCGCTCCCTGCGCCGTATCACCCGCCACCGTGCGTCGGCCGCTGATCCAGTCGCGGATGGAACGAGCCTGCTCGGCCGTGGCGAAGCCATAGTACACGGCCTCGTTGTTGAGGAATGTCCAACCGTAATCGTGCATTTTGCCATCAAGGTCAACGGTACCGAAGCGGCCGGTCTTCTTGTCCCAGAAACGCTTGGTGCCGTAGTCTTTCACCTCCTGGCGATGCTGTCGCAGGTCGGCCGGATCGAATGCGTCGGCACCAACGGCGATATTCCATTCCGGATGAGCGGCGATGAGTTCCTCAAGCTCGGCGAGGTCCCCAAGCGCATCGTAGTAATAGATGGTGGCCAAAGCATCTTCGCCGCCGAAGGGAAGCAGGTCCCAGTAGTTGTTACCGATCCCCTGCCCGACAACGATGGTCTTCTTACCGTCGACGTACCGAACGCCGCTGCGGCCCTCATGGCCGGGCCAGGTCGTGTAGATGCATTTGCGATTCCACGTGTCGAACTCGCGCACAATGAAACGCATGGCCTTGCGAATGCGGCCGATCTGATCGCGAAGGAAGGCATAATCATCAGACCACATGAAGTAATCGTGACAGCCGCGAATGAAATTGGAGTTGTTGATGTTGTGGCGTGTGTCGCAGGCGGTGTGGAAGGACTTGACCACCACCTGCGCAGGCCCGGCATTGTCGAAACAGATGCGCAGCCCGGTGATGGTGCCCTTCCAGCCGGCCAGCCGATAGACGGGCAGCATGGTGCGCGTCTCGCCGACGTTCGTATTGAGTTGGCCGCCACCGGTCGGAGAAAAATAGACGCGTCGCTCGGCGGAGAAGTTCGGCTGCTCCCTCGTGGTCCATTCCACGTAGCAGTTCGCCCCCTCCAGGCCGGCCGCCCACCAGTTCAGCCGCAACCAGGACAGCACCTTCGCATCGATCGCGAATGGAGGCGTCTGCACGCTCGCCCGCGGTCCCGTCAGCTTGACCAGCCAGCCCTTTTCGTTGACGCCCTCGTTGCTCGCATTGCTGAGGGTCCAGTTGTCCGGCGTCACCAGCGGCGCATCGTAGCCACGCACGCCCGTTCCCCGAAAATGCCAGCCCATTCCGCCGGCCTGCGTCCACAGCGGGAAGGGCCAGCCTTCCGCATGGGCGAGCCCGTCGTGTTGATGGGTAAGCACATATCCTTCCGAATCCATGCCGCGACCGGCCAAGGCCCTGGCCCATCGCCGCGGCATCGCATTCAGTTCTGCCCCACTACCGCGAGCCGGCCACAGCGTGGACATGGGCATCCATTCATCCCACAGCGTGATCAGCGGCCCGGCCGGTGCATAGTGCAACCAGAACAAGCTTCGCAGGCTCTGCATCTGCGCCTCATGCCCCGGCACGATGAACTGCGAAAAATCCTCCGGTATCGACTGCACGGCCGGCGCAGCGGCCAGACCCGAAGCCATCAACAGAACCGTCAGAGCGCCGGCCAGAAAGCTGCGTAACCCCATTTGAGACTCCCCGTATTCAAAATGGAACCCCGTCCCCCGCATAACCGACCCACAATATACCCGCCCAAGTTTCTCCCAGCTACGGCGTATTCCTTCTTTCCGTCCTCCTCCTTCCGCTTCCACCTTCATCCTTCCACCTGCAGCCTTTCCCATCCCACCAGAATTCTTTACCATGCCGCCAGGAGGTACAGACATGACTCGAATCGCATGGACCGTACTGC
>JBJKSL010000481.1:0-8644 GCA_046704145.1 Phycisphaerae bacterium | reverse complement strand
TTGCGTTCACCGCTTCGATCGCCGTGATCAGCTTTCTCGGCGTCACCACGCAGATCAGCCCGCCAAGGGTCTGCGGCAGAGGCTCGCCCTGGTCGTCCCTGTAGGCCAGCATCGAAGCAATCGCCTGCTTGAGCGCACCTTTGAACTCGTCCGTGGTCGGCTCATTGCTGGTGGCAGCCGCGGCAAAGGTCAGATCGTTGCTCTGCGAGCCGGAATTGCCCGAGGCGTGCGAATCGCTGAAGAAGGTCGCCCCGTCGTAACTGGTGTAGCCCCCGGTGGCCCCGTTGATCAGCAGTTGTGAAGTGAGATAGTCCTTGTGCGTGGCCGCCCGCTGCGCGAGTTCGCCCACGCGAATGCGAATCTGCCCGGTCTGATCGTCAGCGATCTCGTCACGGTCAACCTCGATGGTCGACTCATACTTGAGGTTCTCGATGGAGTAGCTCTCGGTCCGCAACCCCTTGGCCAACCGGCCGGTGCCCCATTCGCGCATTTTCGGCACCGTGCCCAGCCACTTGTAGGTCTCGGAATCCGAAGTGGACGGAATCCGCGTGGCCAAATCCTGATAATACGTCCGCGTATTCTCGAACCGGTCGAAAAACTCGCTCCGCAGCCCCTTCGTCAACAGCCCCGTATTGATGACAGCCATGTTTCCCCCAAAGATGAGTTGTTTTATGGTCAGAGCCGGGGTCTATGACCCCGGTGTTGGCCGGTCAGTGATTCTACCCGTTGAACACACTCTTGATCCGCAGCACGATCCGACTGTTCGTCGGCGCATCGATCTGCCGACCGACTTCACTGTTGCCCGACGACACAAGCGTGATCGTGTTGTCCGCCGACGCGTACACCGCCCCACCGTTGTTCGTGCGGTCGGCCGAGGTCAACGCATGTTCGAAATCGCCCTGCGTGTACACACGCACGCTGAGGGCCGCATCAGCGCCGGCACTGTTGTCCGCCTCTTCGTAGGCCACGCCTGCAAACGTGTCACCCGCAACCAGCCCGCGGGCACACCCCGTGCTGGCATCGATCCCTACCAACGCCCCCTTGTAGATGTGCGTCGAGCCCTTCACCGGCAACGCCCGCATCTCCTGATCCACGTACCGATCCAATTCCCGATTCGCCGTCAATGCCATGAGATTCTCCTTCTTAGCTATAAGCTAGGAGCTGTGAGCCATAGAGACATCCGCTCCGGGCTCCCCCCTCCTCTCGCCGCGTATCCTTGTCTCCGCGTCGCCGCGTCACTCTTCAACTCCCGCCTCGCGCAACGCCATCTGCACCCAGGCCGATTCGCTGGTCAGCAGAGCCAGCGATGGCTCCGCCCGATACGCCGCCTTGGCCGAGTTGACCACCGCCGTACGATTCCGCCCCGCACGACCGCTGGTTGGCGGTTCCGTGCGACCGAGACTCACCACCACCGGCGCGGTGGCAGCCCACTCGTCGAAACCGGCCGCATCCCGCAAGGCCAGCGACAAGGCCCATTCCCGCTGAGCGGGGATCAGCTTGCCCGCACGCACTGCGCCATCCACACGCTCTTCCGCCTCGCGTTCAGCCACGGCCTGCATCAGTTCCGACAACCGCTGGTCAGCAGCAACAATGACGGCCTCGCTATCGCTGCCCTCCTCCAATCCCAGCCGCAAGCGCAGCACCTCAACCGCCTCACTGCCTGCCGATTCTCGCTCGCTCGCAGCTAAGGCAAGCCTGTCCGACGCCTCTCTCGCCACGTCGCCGCGTCCCCGCGTCTCAGTGTCTTCTTCTCTTGCCCGCGATCCACTTCCCGCATCCCGTTCTTCCTCCACGTTCTCCCTCCGTTCACTGTTGACGATCGGTTTCATGCCCACGATCGCGGGTTTGTTGGTCAGCGCTGCCGAGTGCAGCGCCACTACCCGTCGATCCCGCTTGCGAACGATGACCACTGGCGAGAGATACCGATACTCCCGCGCCGCCAGTTTGGCCCGCGCCGACTCGGTCCACTCAACCTCCGCATACAGCCCCGGCTCCAGCGTGAGATCTACCAAATTTCTTGTCGGACCTGCATCTTGCCGGTCTACCTCTTTGTCTTCTGTGGGACCGGCATCTTGCCGGTCAGTCCCCAAGGCAGAGTTGCCCGCAGCCTCGCCCGGCGTCACCAGCCTCAAAGCCTTAATCCACCCCGCCGCCGGTGCCTGCCCGCTTGGTGACGCGTATTTGCCCCCCAGACTCTGATGCTCGTAATCGATGGGCACATCCGTACCGTGAGCGGCAAAGGCCTCTGCCACCATCCGGCCGGCCTCCTCGTCCAGCAGGAACTCGCCATTTGAAGAATTCACCTGCCCCCACGGAGCGATCAGCACACGCCCCCTCTCAACCGGCAACGCCTCAGCCGAAGCCGTCAGCACCAACTGCTCGTCATCGCCCGCCGATACCTGCTCGCTCAGCACCACGACTCCGACCTCGTTTGTCTGTTCTCGCACCGCGTATCCCCCCTTGACCAGCACGTCAGGACTCCATACCGATGGCCCACCAGACTTGCGGCCACCCGATGGCAAGCCACGTTCCGCAAAATCCTGCCGGCACGCCGTCTGGCCTTTACAACACAACATCACACCTGCCGTACCAGCCGCCACTGCGCAGCTGGACCAGGCCATCAACAAGCTGAGGAACCTACTGTTCGTTCAGAGGCTAAGGAGGGGAAGCCAAGAGCGGCTATTTGCTGTCGCAGCCGGGCTGAACGGGTACGCCTGGGCCGGAACCGCAGTTCAGGAATAACTGGAGGTCGTCGCCGCTGATATGGCCGTCAAGATTGGAATCCAGGCAACTGCACTTGATCGGAAACTCTGAGATATCGTCGTCACCGCTCAAACACCGCTGCCAGATGGCGAAGTCAGCCGAATCCACGTCACCGTCTCCGTCGGCATCCGCAGCCGGCGTTTGGCAGACTTGGTAGCGGCAATCGACAGCTTCGCAGGGGACGCCTTCACCCTGGAAAGTGTTAGGAGCCTCACAATCGACCCGCATCTCCTGCGTGCAGACGCCCTTCTCCTGGCAGCAGGCACCGACGACATTGCACTGGGCTTGGGCACAACTCACACCATCGCCCTGGTATTCACCGCCCAGAGCCATACATGCGTCAAGAGTTTCCTGCGAGCAGACGTTATCACGTTGACAGCAAGCTCCCACCGGCGGACACACCACCGGAGCCTGGTACAGATCGTACCGGCCATCGTTCATATCGCAGGTTAGCGCGAAGACGCAACACTGGCCGCCTCGCTCGCCGAAAGCCAAGGCCATCACCCACGACGGCCGAGGCGATGTTGCCTGCGGCGTGCCCTCATTACCGCTCGGCCCGTAACCGTCGCGGGTCACCGTGTAGACCGCACCCAGTTGGCCGTAGGGCCCGTAGCCGGTGTAATCGTACGGACCGTTGGGCGGCGTGCAAGTCAAACATTTGTCTCCGCCCCATGACATCCACGCCGTACCGTCCGCGGGATTGATGGCCAGGGCGTTGCACCAGTACTTTCCACCATTGCTGTGGCCGGTACCCGTAGGCGGATCCTGCGGATTGTTGCCGTTCATGTGCCACACGCTAGCGTTGCTGTCCGGATCGGCCGTGGTATCGTCCACAATGCCTGACTTGGGTGAGTCGACGGTGGCGGTGAACAGCCCTGGATTGGCGGACGAGCCATTGAATCGAGCCATGATGGCTGTGTAGCGATTCGATGGATCGGTGGTTCCGCGCGGCCCTATCCACAGCTTGCGGAAGCGAGGATCATAAGCCAGGGCCGTCGTCCGATCGCAGGCCCAACTGGCGGCCAATCGGTTCTGGGCCTCCCGTCGGTCCGCATTCCAACCGATCGCATCCAGATATCGGACCGCGTAGATCGGGCTTGTGGCGACGCTGGTCAAGGCAAACCAGTCGCCACCCACGTACGCAAACTGGCACAGGCCCGTCGGGTTCGAATTGCCGTTCAGATGGCCGTCAGTCGGAGCCGGTTCAACCCTGCCGCGACGCCAGTTGTAACGCCACAGCAGGTGATACCTCCAGTACGGCGAGGCCCCGTTCATGGCCCAGTACACGTAGCCCCCCGGGCCGACGGACATACCGCGAATGATGTCTCGCGATGCATCGCCAGAGTTGGCCCAGGCAGCACTCCAGATCAGGTCCACCTGGCCGTTTGAATTGATACGAAGAATCTTGTGTTCTCGGCCGCGCGTGCCGTCGGGCCAGTTGATCTCAACATAGTTCTGAGCCGCGTAGACCATGCCGTCGCCGGCCAGCACCAACTTGGTGATGCCGCCGCTGTAGCCCTGGGCCCGCACGTTCGCATTCACCACCGATCCGTCGGCCTTGAAGATGGTGACCCCGCCGTCCTCGTCCGTGGCGTAGTTTTCGTTGTCGTTGCAGACAGCGAAGACGTTGCCCGCGAAGTCCACGACCATGCTGGCCATTTTTATGCGGTTGGCGTCGGTCAGATAATGCTCGGCGAGGGTCTCATATTGGTCGTAGAGGGACCCATCGCCCATGTAGAAGCCGGAAGTGCCGACGTGCGACCAGGTGGCGCACCACGCGCGCGGCGCGGCCGCTAATGTCGCCGCGATCGCGAGCAACAGCACGCGCCTGCAGTTCATGTCCGCAGTTCCCTTCCGGTGCAGATCCACACGGACTCATGCTCGTATGGTCCGAGAACCACACAAGCATGGCACCGCACGCTCCGCCACGAGCAGCGCGCAAGACGGACAACCTCAAGTCCTTACGCGACCCAGGAGAGCATCACTTTGATCGATTCAACTTAAATTCCGCGACTGCCGACTGGTGGATAACCAAGAGACCAGCCTCCTGTACTTTATGCTACCGACGCTAAGGGGCAGGGTCAACGTAATTGTGTGAGGATCGCATATCTGGAAGGCGCGCAAACGCAGGGGCATCAGGCTGTCCGCCTCGACCGGCGGGCAAGCATCACCGACGCCAGGAAGACGCCCCCCGCAAACAGCGCGGTGATCAGCAGGGCCGCCCATTCCGGCGGAGGCGAACCGCCGGTGACCGCACGCACGTCGTGGTACAGCACCCACTGGACCGCTAACACGCAGTAGGTCACCGGGTTGGCCGCGATGACCCACTGCAGCCAGGTGGGCGCGCCGGACGGGGGGAACAATGCTCCGCTCAGAAGCCATAGCGGGATCAGGAGCAGGTTCATGATCGCGTGAAAGCCCTGCGTGGACTCCATCGGCCAGGCGATAAGAAAGCCCAAGCCGGTCAGGGCAAACGCAATCAGCAACACGATCAGCACGAGTTGTATAGCCGCCGCGATGGACAGGTGGATCTCGCTCCAGGGCGTAAGCAGGTACAGGCAAAACAGCATGGCCTGCCCCCACGCCAGCAGCGTACCGCCAAGGATCTTGCCCAGCACGATGCTCGATCGCGGTGCAGGCGAAATCAGCACGCCCTGGAGAAAGCCCTCGCGGCGATCCTCGATCACTGAGATATTCGAGAACACCGACGAAAACAGCACGATCAGCACCAGCGTGCCGGGGAAGAAGTACTCGAGGTAGCCGACAGTCTTGGTGCTGCCGGGCGGTGCGAACGATCGGCCCAGCCCCATGCCGATGAGGACCCAGAAGATGATGGGCGAGCCCAGCGCACTGAGCACCCGACTGCGTTGCCGAATGAACCGCACGATCTCGCGCTGGGTGAGCGTGGCTGCAGCAATCCAGGTCACCGGGGCGATAGGCGGTCGCGGCGCTTCGCCGCTATGTTCGCCGGCAGCGAGTATGTGGGTCCAATCAGGCATCCGCAGTCACCCCCTCGAATCGGCGGCCGGTCTGGTGGATGAAGACCTCCTCCAAAGTGGGCTTGCTGAGCGACACCGACTGGATCGCTTCGGGAAACGCCTCGACCAACGTGGGAATGAACTCGTGAGCCCGTTCCTTTTCGATCCGCACGTGACCGTCGATGACATCCGCCTTGAGACTGAATCGGCTGGCGATGCTCCCCGCGAGCGTTGCAGGGTCGGCGGCCCCTACGGTGATACACTCACCCGCGATGGACTTCTTGAGTTCTTCCGGCGTACCCAGTACAACCAGGCGCCCCTGGTCGATGATCCCGACGCGGTCGCAGTGGTCGGCCTCAGCCATGTAGTGTGTGGTCAATAGCACCGTGAGCTCGTCATCGCGGCGGCAGGCGTCCAGGTATCGCCAGAACTCCCAGCGTGCCTGTGGATCCAGGCCTGTCGTGGGCTCGTCGAGAAGCAACACAGACGGCAGGTGGAGCAGTCCTCGCACCAGGTCGACCCGCCGTGCGAGGCCGCCGGAGAGCGTCTCGACCGCGTCGGCAGCTCGGTCGGCCAGCTTGAACCGCTCCAGCAACTGATCGATACGCCGAGACAGTGCGTGTCCAGATATGCCGTATAAACGCCCTTGATGCACGAGATTCTCGCGAACGGTCAACTTTCCGTCGAGACTGACGTGCTGAAAGACTACGCCAATCAGCCGACGCACGACTTGCGGCTCGCGATATACGTCGTGTCCGCAAATGCTGGCCCGCCCGGTCTGCGGCTGCATGGCGGTGCAGAGGATCCTGAACAGCGTGGTCTTGCCACCGCCGTTGGGACCGAGCAGAGAGAGCATTTCGCCGGTCTGAACGCGCAAGCTAACGTCCTGCAGGGCCCGGCGGTCGCCGTAGGAGTGTGAGACTGCTTCAATTTCAACAGGCCAAGGCATATTGGTTTCAGTACGCTTATCTTTTACAGCCGATTGGCCATCAGGGCCATCAGCAACCAGGGCAGGTACACCACCGAGGCGATAAATACCTGCCGCGCCGATCCGCGGTCGCGATTGGTCAACAACGGTACCGTCGCAATCACGAACATCAGCCCCAACAGCAGGGCCGCGCTGAAATACACCGGCCCGGCTACCATTATTACCGCTGGCAACAGAGACACAAGCAGCAAGGTGATCGTGAACAGCACGATCTGTCTGGAGGTGAACGAGCCCTCGCGGTCCACAACGGGCAGCATCATCAGCCCGGCACGGGCATAATCGTCGCGATGCATCCAGGCGATGCCAAGAAAGTGCGGCAACTGCCAGACAAAAAGAATGCCGAACAGTGCCCAAGCGGGCGCAGCAAGTCCGCCCGTCGCCGCAGCATAGCCAACCATAGGCGGAACAGCCCCGCATCCGGCCCCCACCACCGTATTGAGTGTGGTCACTCGCTTCAGCGGCGTATACACGGCCAAATAGATAACCAACGTGAGAACCGCAAGTCCGGCCGTAAGCGGATTGGCCACTACGAACAGATAAGCGGCTCCCAGCAGCGAAACGGCAATCCCGAAGAGCCATGCATCACGAACTGCGATACGCCCCTGCACGACAGGCCGATTACGGGTCCGCAGCATGATCGCATCGGTGTCGCGCTCAATCACCTGGTTCAGTGCCATCGCCCCGCAGGCGACCATAGCGGTTCCCATGATGGTGTGAGCCAGGGCTACCACCGCAGCGAGGTCAAACGCCGCATGATGGCCGATGACAAAGCCGATGCCGGTGGTAAACAGGACGAGCGAAATCAATCCGCCCTTGCATAGTTCCAGGTAGTCCGCAATCGTGGCACGCTTAACAGTTGCCGCAACAGCGTTCGTAGATAGGTTCATGCCGGCACCCCTTCCATACGGCCGGCCGCTGATGGCTCCGCCCAGTGAACCAGGCCGAACGACCGCACAGCCACCCAAGCGGTCAACCCCAAAATGACAGCACCACACGCCATGTGCAGCGTAGGCAGCAGATCCTGAGCGAGCGTCTGAGGGCGAAGCAGACCTTTATCCCATAGCGGATAGATCACCATCAAGGTCGCCAGGCCGAGCGCCACCTGTACGCAGTACAGAACAAGCAGCGTGACCGTCGACACGGACAACGCTCGTGAAGCCTGAGGGTGCTGGCGCACGAAGCGTAAAACGGTGAGTAGAGCCAAGCCGACAATCAGCGCCCAGCCCGCGTGCGGAATCCAGGTGGACTGCGTATGGCGGAGGATGGCGCCGAGGATCAACTGCACGTAGACGATGAAGAAAGCCGCCGTCGTCGCCCAGACCAGGGTCGCGTCGCTGGTCTGAGGCGCGGTCGGCGTGGCGGGCTGCTGCGCTGGCCGTGCCGGAGCTTTGTGACCCATATCCGTCACCCAAAACTTCGATGTCACCGCCACTAATGCCACGGTCAGGCAGAAAAACGCCTGCGCGAAGCAGCCGTGGATGATGGCCAGTGGGATAGAGTTGTCGAGGACGCGGAAGCCACCCAGGAGTCCCTGAACGACCACCGCAAGCCACGCGATCAGGCCCATCAGGCGAACCCAGGCACGCGGTTCGCGGAGGGCCAGCCAGATAGCCAGCACCGTAACTAATACACCCACGGTTGCCCCGATCAGGCGATGTCCGTGCTCGGCGCGCACGCCCGGCCGGGTGCCGTCCATGTTTGTGGTCCAGCCCGACGGATCGACGGAGTGAAAAGACAGTGGCCAGTCGGGGACAGCCATGCCGGCGTCGTTGCTGGTGACGTTTCCGCCGGCGAGCAACAGCAGAAATGTCGCGATCATCACCACGATGGTGAAGCCGTGAAGCCAGCGGTTGAAAGGCGTTGCCGGTCGGTCCGCAGTGGCGGCAGAAGCTGACGTGGCCATGCTGTTTGACTC
>JBJKSL010000480.1:0-10063 GCA_046704145.1 Phycisphaerae bacterium | reverse complement strand
CGGCTCCGTTTGCGTCGTAAGGTTTGCCACGGCTGTCGAAGGAGACTTCGTCAGTGGCTCCGAACGAGGCGGCAGTCAGTGCGGCTCCGCTGAAGGGTGATTCGCCGACGCTGACCGCACCGGTGGTGTTGTCCAACGCGCGAGCGAGCATCAGTCGACTGGCCTTGCCGGGGTTGGCCGGGTTCTCCACGTAGAGCGTGTAAGTGTTGCCCGGCACGCTGAAGGCCACCCAGGTTCGGTTGCGCGTGGACATGGCCCAGCGTTGCGCGTAGCGGATGTCGGCGGCGATGCGTGCTGCCGAGCCCCGCGTGCGCATGCCGGCCATGCGCGCGAGCGTAGGTCCGCCGAACGCCACACCGATCACGCCGATCAACGTGATTACGACGATCAGCTCGATGAGGGTGAACGCTCTGCAGAGGCGCTTCGCATTCGCTCGAGGTTGCGTATGGAAACGTCTGTTGGTGCTCATCTCTCTCTTCGCCTCAGGGCATGTATGCCCTTACAGCCCGAATCGCGAGCGGAAGTTCGTTCTGCGTTGCAGAACCTTCGCTGGCGCTTCGGGCTGTTGCCGTGCGGGCTTCCGACTTGGCCAAGGCTTCGTCGGACAAGTGAGCCCGCGGCTGATTAGTGTTGCGCGCTAGTAGGCGTTTTCTCCTACGGTATTGGTGTTGGCCCACAGTTGTCCGGTGGTTGGGTTGTAACACCAGCCGCCGTTGCCGCCGGTCACGGTGCCTTTGGCCGCCCCGCTACCGTCTACGACGTTGTTGGGTGTTCCATCGGTGTCGTAGGGATTGTTGGGCAGGGTGTCCTGCATGACCGTGCCGACAGCGGTCAATTCCGCGATGGTCGGATAGGCTGCGGTGCCGCCGCCCGAATCCGTGGCCTTGTAAGCGTAGAAGTTGGCGATGGCCGCTCGCATGGCTCCGAGCGATCCCTTGCAGGCGGCCGCCTTGGCGTCGGTCTTGTAATCGAGATACACCGGCAAGGCGACGGCCGAGAGGATACCGAGAATGACGATCACGGTAACCAGTTCGATGAGGGTAAAGCCGCGGCGGGTGTGCCGGGTTCGACTCCTGACAAGAGGTGACTGGGACATGGCTTCTGCAAACTCCTCTCTAAATGGGCAATTGCCCTTTCTGGCGGCGAATGACAAGTCTTCGCGTTTTAGCTATGCGCAATGCATAACGTCGAAGCTAATGTGCTCCGACCAGCTTCAACATTTGCCACATCGGCTGGAAAATGGCCAGACTGAATAACAGAACGATGCCGGCCAGGCCGGCGATCAGGATCGGTTCGATCAGGGTGGACAGGTTTTTGATGGCTCTTTGGGTCTGGACCCGATAATAACGGCCCAGGTACTCGAAAATGCGGTCTGTGCGTCCTGATTCCTCGCCGACGGTCAGCATTCGCTTGACCAGGGGCGAAATCCACTTTGTTTTTGAAAAAGCTTCGGCCAGGGTCTGTCCGCCTTCGACTTCGTGGGCGAGGCGTTGCACGTCCTCGCGCAGGACGACGTTTTCCATGGCGTCGGCAGTGAGCCGCAAGGCCTGCACGATGGGCAGGGAGGAGCGGTTCATCAGGTTGAGCAGCTCGATGAGGCGCTCCATGGAGCTGTTGAGCAGCAAAGGTCCGAAAACAGGTACGCGGAACTTGAGTTGATCCAGTTGCTTGCGCGGGGCCTTGAGCGAGAAGAGCTTTCGCCAGACGAAGGGTACGGCGAAGGTAGCCGCGACGAGCAACAGCGCCCAATCACGAACGAAGGTGCTGGTTTTCAGAAGCACGCGGGTCAGCAGCGGCAGATTGGCTCCGAACTTGGCGAACATGGTGGCGAACTGGGGGATCACGAACCAGAGCATGAGAATGGTCGCGATAACCAGTGCGGAGACCACGAGGCCGGGGTAGATCAGCGCGGACTTGACGTTGCCGGCGTTCTCGAGCTCCTGCTCTTCGAAGCGGCCGAGCGAGTCGAGTACCTCGGCGAGGTGGCCGGAAGCTTCACCGGTGGCCACGGTCTTGACGAAGACGGGCGCGAAGTAGCGTGGCTCTTTGTCCAGGGCTTCGGCGAGGGCTTCGCCGCCTTCGATGCGCGATGCGACTCGCGTGAGGGCGCCGGCCAGAGCGGTGTCTTCAGTCTGCTCGGCGATGACGCGGAGGCCGGTCAGCACGGGCAGGCCGCTCTCTACGACCGAGGTCAACTGCTGGACCATGGCCACCACGGCGCGGCGTACGCGTTTGCTGCGTCGGCCCGATTTGCGAATAGTTTCTGCGTGGTGCGATGCGGCGGCAGGCTTCGCTGCGTGAACATCGATAGGCGTGCGTCCGGAAGATTCGATCATCGCGGCGGCACCGCCCTCGTCGGGCGCAGTGATTTGTTCCGTGCCCGTGCGGCCGTCGACGTTGACGAATTCCACTGTGTAGGTGGGCATGATACCGATGCACACACAATGATTCAGCACACGGCTGCCACTCGTGCCACTTCTTCCAGGGTGGTCAGGCCGAGGCGGATTTTTTCGATGCCGTCAGCAACCAGAAAGCGCATGTCGTCCTCGCGGGCGGCGGTGCGGATCTCGTCGATGGACTGGTTGTTCACGATCATCTGGCTGTAGCGTTCTTCCAACTCGAAGAGCTCGAAGATGCCCAGTCGTCCGGTGTAGCCGGTACCGACGCACTGGCGGCAACCCTTGCCGCGCACCGGCTGGAAGTCTAGTTTTTCGGCGTCCAGGCCCAGGTGAGCACACACTGCTTCCGGGGCTTGGGCCGGAGCTGCGCAATTGCGGCACACGCGGCGGCACAGTCGCTGGGCGAGCACGCCGATCAACGCCGAGGCCAGCAGGTACGGCGGAATGCCGATCTCGCGCAGGCGGGTGACCGCTCCGATGGAGTCGTTGGTGTGCACGGTGCTGAGCACCAGGTGGCCGGTGAGGGCGGCCTGGATGGCGATCTGGGCGGTTTCGGCGTCGCGGATTTCGCCGACCATGATTACGTCGGGGTCCTGCCGCAGCACGCTGCGCAGACCGGCGGCGAAGGTGAGGTCGGCTTCGGGGTTGACCTGCACCTGGCGGAACACGGCCGAGCGGTATTCCACGGGGTCTTCGATGGCCACGATGTTCTTGGTGGGGCTGGCAATGTGGTGCATCGCGGCGTGCAGGGTGGTCGATTTACCGGAGCCGGTCGGGCCGGAGACGAGAATGATGCCGTGAGGTCGCTCGACCATGGCGGCGAACTGTTTGAGCAATCGGTCGGGCAGGCCGATGTCGGCCAGCGAGATGGCGACGGCTTCGTGACGCAGGATGCGCAGTACGGCGGCCTCGCCATAGATGGTCGGCAGAATGGAGAGGCGGACCATGACTTCGACGTCGCCGGAGACGTGCTGGAAGGAGCCGTCCTGGGGCTTGCGCGTCTGGGCGATGTCCAGGCGGGCCAGCACCTTGAGTCGTGAAACCAGCGCGCGGTGCAGAGCCAGCGGCGGGGCTGCGACTTCGCGGAGCACGCCGTCGATGCGAATTCGCACGCGGAGGTTCTCGTCGCCGGGCTCGATGTGGATGTCGCTGGCGCGCTGTTGGATGGCTTCAGAGAGCAGGTTGGCGACCAGCGGAATCACCGGCTGGGCTACGTCCTCGGTGGAGGTATTGCGGGCGCTCTCTTCGGTGTCGCGGTTCAGATAGCGGTGGGCACCGTAGGCTCGCTCGATGAGGCCCATGATGTCGGAGGGACTGCCCAGGCAGGGCTCGACCTCCATGCGCGTTCGCAGGCGCACCTGATCCATGCCGGCCACATCGAGCGGGTCGGCCATGACCAGGGTGACCAGGCCGTCGAGCACGAAGAGCGGAAACAGCACGTGCCGGCGGGCGATATCCTCGGGCACGAGATTGGCGTTCTGCAGATTGGGGATGAAGCCGGAAACGTCGCAGAAAGGCACGCCCAGGCGCGTGGCTTTGAGCACGCCGAGTTGTGAATCGACGAGCAGGCGCATCTGCAGGAGGGCTTCTTCGAGCTGTTTGCCTTCGGCCTTGGCTTTCTGCGTGGCGGCTTCGATCTGTTCGGGAGCCAGCCAGCCGCTGGAGCGCAGATCAGATTCCAGGTCGCTCGACGTGATAGTCATCATGCGGGGCCTCCTTTTGGAGGCTCGTCGTCGGGCTGATCGGCGGTGTTTTCGGCCAGCTTGATGAGGTCGGCGACTTCCTTTCGGTCGGGATCGATGTACTGCAAGCCTATCTGGTAGGTGGGTTGGACATCGACCATAGTGCAGCGTCGGACCACGGTGCGAAAGACTTTGGGTGCGGGCGCAGGACTGTTGTCCTTCGCGGGCAGACTCACGTGCACTTCCAGGCGCGCGTTGCGCGGCAGGAAGGTAGTGGTGAACAGGCCCATGCCTCCTTCGCTCACGTCGTCGAGGCTGGCCTTGGATTGTTCGTTAGGGAAGCTGAAGCGCAGCTGTTCAGCCTGGTCCGGATGGACCTGGATGCGTACGGGGACGGCCCACTGCCGCCGTCGATACAGGCGCGTATTGAGGGACTTGCTCTCCCAAACCATGCGCGCTTCTATCGGTTGGGACGAAACCTGGCTTTAGATGCATAACTTTATGCGGACCAAACCCTTAGTCTGATGTTCGTGTCGCTTGTGTGGCCCGGACGCGAACGGACTCAAGTGGGGTGCGAGGCGGGTCGATTAGTGGTGCATTCGGGGTATTGCCTGCCCAGGGATGGTCCGGGCTACTTTGAGCCTTTCATTAGCACGGACGCTGTGTTGTTGCGGCATTTCTCGCCCCCCAGCAGGATGGAGAAGGGTCTGCCATGAGCGGCGGCTGGTTCGATCATTACTACGCCAATTTGGCGGTGGTGCACGGTATGGCGCTCGTAGTTGTGGGCGCCATTTACTTGCGCTTTTATCGGCAGGCCCAGAGAGAGCGCCGCAGTTTGGCCACAGCGCTGCAGCAGTCGCGTGAGAGCGAAGCGCGGCTGAAGGCGATCATCGATTCCATGGAGGCCACGGCCAGCGAGCGCACCGATCAACTGGTCGAGGCCGAGCACCAGATGTTGCAGGCCGAGAAGCTGGCCTCGGTAGGTCGGCTGGCGGCGGGTGTAGCTCACGAGATCAACACGCCCATCCAGTACGTGGGAGACAATCTGCACGCACTGTCCGATATCTTTCAGGATCTCAATGGGTTGGTGGACCGGTACAAGGAGCTGGTGCAGACGGTTGCCAACGGCCAGTCGGGGGTGGACAAGGTTGAGCAGATCCGCGCGGCCGAAGAGGAGATAGACCTGCCTTTCATTCTGGAGGATGCTCCCAAGGCTATCGTTCAGGGTCTTGATGGAGTCAAGCGGGTGGCCAACATTGTGCGGGCCATGAAGGACTATTCGCACGTCAAGGGCGGAGCGGCCACGGCGGTAGATATCAACAAATCGCTGGAGAGCACGCTGACCGTGGCTCGCAACGAATACAAGTATCACGCGGACGTGGTTACCGAATTCGGCGAACTGCCGATGGTAGAGTGCTATCCGAGCGAGCTCAACCAGGTCTTCCTGAACCTGCTGGTCAACGCGGTGCATGCGATTCAGGACACCAACAAGCGCGGCACGATCACAATCGTCACTCGTGCGGTGGATGAGGGGGTTGAGGTGTCCATCTCGGATACCGGCGGCGGTATTCCCGAGGAGATACGGGACAAGATCTACGATCTGTTCTTCACCACCAAGGAAGTGGGCAGGGGGACGGGGCAGGGCTTATATTTGTCCCATCAGGTCGTGGTCGGCAAGCATGGCGGCACCCTGGCTTGCGAGAGTGAGATGGGCGTGGGCACGACTTTCCGCATTCGCATTCCGTTGCGGTTACCCGCAAGCAGCGCCACAGGAGAAGCCAGCGAATCATGACCAAGTGTTTTTGTGATAACCTTGGAAGTTGTGCCCGTCCTGCCGGACAGATCGCCGCCCAGCAGCCCGCAGCGGGTGCGGGAGTTTCGCACGCGCCTTCCAGGCTGCGCATTCTGTTTGTGGACGACGAAGCTGGCGTGCTGGAGGGGCTGCGGCGCATGCTGCGCAAGCAGACCGCCGAGTGGGACATGGTGTTCGTGAACGGCGGGCAGGAAGCTCTGGAGCAGTTGGCCGCCAGACCGTTTGACGTGCTGGTGACGGACATGCAGATGCCGGGTATCAACGGCGTTGAGCTCTTGGAGTTGGCGGTCAAGCAGTATCCCGAAACCGGCCGCATCGTGCTTTCCGGCCATATCAACGAAGGGTTTTCGATCCGGGCGACGCAGTTGTCGCATCAATGCCTGGCGAAGCCCACCGATCCGGACACGCTGAAGGCGGCGATCGCCCGTGCTCGGCCGCGGCAGCAGGTGGGCACCAACGAGCGTGCGCGTGCGATCGTGACGCGTTGTCAGAATCTGCCGGTGTTGCCGGAGTTTTGTGCGGAGCTTACGCGGCTGCTGGAATCCGACGATGCCAACGCCAAGTCGATCGGGCGGGTGATTTCCCGGGACCTGAGCATGTCGGCCAAGATTCTGCAGTTGGTGAACTCCTCGTTTTTCGGCATCGGCCGGCGCGTTTCCAGTGTGGAGATGGCGGTCTCGTTGCTGGGCGTACTGCGGATTCGGGCCCTGGTTCTGCACGAGCAGATTTTTCAGTCGTTCAAGGACAACCGGTCAATTCCGCTTTTCTCCGTTGAGCGGCTCTGGCACCGTTCTCTGCAGGTAGCCGAGATTTCTCGCACGCTGAGCAAGCTGGAAGGCCAGGACGGAGACCGCCCGGACCAGGCTTTTACTGCCGGGCTGCTGCACGACGTGGGCCTGTTGCTGCTTGCTTCTTTGCACGATGAGTTTGCCTTTGTCATTGAGACGATCTACGAGAAACGCATCCCGATCTGCGAGGCTGAGATGGAGGTCTTGAATGCCACGCATGCGGAGATGGGCAGTTATCTACTGAGTTTGTGGGGTTTGCCGGCCCGCATAGTCGAAGCGGTGGCGCTGCATCACGATCCCATGCAGCTTTCGTACGATGGTCTCTGTGCGGTGACCATGGTACATGCGGCAGACGCCCTGCTCGCGGAGTCTGAGCCTCCGTCCGAGCCGGATTCGATCGTGCCTCTCTTGGCGCCGGTATTGGATGAGCAGTATTTGCAGCGTATCGGGGTGGCGGAGCGGTTGCCGCTCTGGAGAGAAAGCGTTGCGGAGATTTGCCGACGCGCCACGGAGTCTGACAATGGACGAGATCAGTAAAAGAGTTTTGCTCGTCGATGATGACGCCAATCTGCTGGACGGGCTCAGGCGTCAACTGCGCAAGCGGTTTCAGATCACGACCTGTGCGTCGGCCATCGAAGCTCTGCGCCTGCTGGAGACTGAAGAGCCGTTTGCGGTAGTGGTATCCGACTTCCAGATGCCGGAAATGGATGGCGTGCAATTCTTGAGCCGGGCCAAGCAGATCAGCCCGAGCCTCGTGCCGGTAATGATGACGGCCTGGGGCGATCTGGAACAGAACGAGTCCGCCCTGAACGACGGCGGCATTCACCGGTTCCTGAGCAAGCCCTGCTCGCGCGAGTTGCTGGAGTCCACCCTGACGGACTGCCTGGAGCAGTATCGTCTGGTAGCCCACGAGCGTCAGTTGATGGCGGAGGTCAAGGAGGCCAACGCCCAGTTGTCGCAGCGCAATGAGCAACTGGAGAAGATGTCCGAGCAACTGGTGACAATGAATCTGGAGCTGGAGCGTCTGGCCCGCATTGACGGATTGACCGGGCTGCTCAATCGGCGAGCCTGGGCCGAGGTGGCCCTGATGCAGCAGGAGGTCGCCCGGCGGGAGGATCTGGTACTGGCGGTAATCATGTTGGATGTGGATCACTTCAAGAGCTACAACGACACCTTCGGTCATCAGGCCGGCGATCGATGTTTGAGTGCGGTGGCCCGCTGCATCCAATCGATGGCTCGCAGCTCGGATGCTTGCGGTCGATATGGCGGCGAGGAATTCATCGTGGCCTGCCTGCATCACAGCATGCAGGAAGTGGCTGTGCATGCGGAGCGGCTTCGCGCGGCCATCCAGGGATTGCACATACTTCACCCCCAGAATTCGGAGACCGGTTTCGTCACCGCGAGCGTCGGCTGCTCGTCGGGGATCTCGCAGTCCTGGGAGATATTGGCGCAGCAGGCGGACGCAGCGCTTTACGCAGCCAAGAAAGGCGGCCGCAATCGTGTCTGTGATTGGACGGACGAATTGGTCATGGTGCAGACCTGCTTGTGAAGAGCGTCAAGAGGTGATGACGCGCACCCTAGCTTGAAGGATCGCCTGACATGGACGAGATCAGTCGCAGGATTCTATGCGTGGACGACGAGCCCAACGTGCTCGAAGGTCTGCGGCGCCAGCTGCGGGGTCGCGATCTGACCTTGGCGGTGGGGCCTCAAGCGGGTCTGGATGCGCTGCGAGAGCAGGGCCCGTTTGCGCTGGTCATCTCCGATTTCGTCATGCCGAAGATGAACGGGGCGGAGTTCCTCAGCCAGGTTCGGCAGCTTGCTCCCGACACGATGACGGTCATGCTCACCGGTTGTGCCGAGGTCGAGGTGGCTATCCAGGCCTTACACGAGGGTCGCATCTTTCGATTCCTCAACAAGCCCTGTTCCCGCGAGGCTCTGCAGTCTGCGGTTCGCGACGGACTGGAGCAGCATCGTCTGATTGTTTCGCAGCGGCAGTTGACCGCCGCCCTCAACGATGCCAACGAACAGTTGCGGAGCTTGAATCGGGAACTCGAGGATCGGGTGCAGGAGCGCACGGCCAGCATTACCAGACTCCATCAGTTTGTGTCAGACATGAGCCGGCTGGACCGGCTCGATCAGGTCGGCGAGCTTGTGGTGAAGACGGCCGCGGAGATGCTGGACAGTCGTCGGGTATCGCTGATGATCCCGGACAGCAGCGGCGAGTATCTGACCATACTCGCGGCGGTGGGGCTGAGTGCCGACGTGATCGGCCGCATCCGTGTACCCATCGGAGCGCCTGTCGCAGGCAGGGCTTTCGCCGAAGGGCAAAGCATCATCGTCAACAGTCCTGAACAGGCCAGGTTTGACGAACGCTATGACAGTGAGTTCTTCGCAGTGGTGCCGCTGGCTTCGGCGGCGTTGGTGATGCCAGGTGGTCCGGTCGGGGTGCTCAACGTGACCGAGCCGGCCAACGGCGCGCCCTACGGAGAGAACGAGCTGGCCACGCTGACGACCATTGCCGAATCTGCCGCAGTTGCGGTCCAGAACCAGGTGCGCCTGCAGGAGCGCAACGAGGCCCGCGACGACGTAATTCTGGCACTAGCAAAACTGGCTGAAAGCCGGGATCCGGAAACAGGAGCCCATCTCGAGCGCGTGCAGATATATTGTCGCATGCTAAGCGAGGTGCTGGCCGAGAGGCCCAAGTACGCGGGCCAAGTTGACGATGAGTTCATCTCTGCGATTTTCCGCTCTTCGCCGTTGCACGACATCGGCAAGGTCGGCATTCCCGATCGTATTCTGCTCAAGCCGGGGCGGCTGACCGCGGCGGAATTCGAAATCATGAAGACGCACCCGACCATTGGCGGCAACACCATTCGGGCACTGATTCAGCGTCGTCGGGGGGGCCAGCCCTTCCTTCGCATGGGCATGGACATTGCCTACTGTCATCACGAGAAATATGACGGCTCGGGTTATCCGACCGGTCTGGCCAGAGATCAGATCCCGCTGCCGGCGCGTATTCTGGCCGTGGCGGACGTGTACGACGCGCTGACCTCGCGGCGGGTCTACAAGCCACCACTGAGTCATGAGGCCGCAGTGCCTGCGCTGCGAGCGGGCGCGGGAAGACATTTTGATCCCGATCTGATCGAGGCGTTCTTCTCTCGAGAAGGCGAATTTCGTCGCGTGGCCATGGAGTGGAAAGACGAGCAGGCGGAGGAGTTTATGGCGTCGCGGTGCCCGGGGGAAGATCTCGCGATCCCGCTCCAGATGTGACCGTGCGTTGCCGGTTTGACACCGTGGGTTGCGGTTTGAGACGAGAAAGCGGGCCGCCCCGTTTGTATCGCTCGGGCCAAGTCCAGTGGAGGCCATTGCCGCAGGTGAAGC
>JBJKSL010000479.1:0-7368 GCA_046704145.1 Phycisphaerae bacterium | reverse complement strand
CTGCCGATCAGCATGGGGGTGGAGGACTTCGCGTATTATGCGCGCAAGGTGCCGGCGGCGATGTTCCGACTGGGCGTGCGTCCACCGGGAGCGGAAACCTCGCCAGCATTGCACAATCCACTCTTCGACTTCAACGACGACGCCCTGCCCACGGGTATTCGCATGTTCTGCGAAATGGCAATGCGATATCTTGCGGGATGATACGCGCAGGGCATAGTTGATGCGCGGATTTCGGACTTGCACGATAGAGTCTATTGATCCGGCTGATACTCGCGAACGCGGCCGGTCTGAACAATCCAGAGCTTGCCTTCAAACGTTGAGCGTGAGAGAGCCTGCACTAGCGTGCGAATCGCATCGAGCAAGTGCGCGGCGGTGGGCTTGGGCGGCAGACGAAGAACCGCAATACCAGCATACTCAGCAGGATTGAACAGCAGCGGATTCCCGAAATCCCAATCCAGCGTCACCAGCGCGCGTCGCTCGGCTCTGCAGACATCGATCAACGCATGATCCGTAGCGGAGGTAAGTTGCTGCTCCGCAACGGTGGCAACATCGTGGCCCGCGGCCCGCAACAACTCGGCACCGCGAGTGCCCAGGTTCTCGTCAAGCTTAAGTTTCAACTGGCCGACCCCGTTGGGATCTCAACATACCTTTCGCGTGACATTTCTGCGCCGTAGGCAATGCACGCCAAAACATCAGCCTCCTCGATACCGGGATAATCATCGATCACATCCTGGACGCTGCGCCCGCTGGCAAGAAGATCGAGAACCAGCGAAACCCAGATGCGGTGTCCACGGATACACGGTTTGCCGAAGCAAACGTTGGGATTGATAGAGATGCGAGACAGTAACTCGTCGCGGCTCATGGCAGCCTCCTCATAGATGCTAGCAATTCGCCGCCGGCAAAGCCAGTCTCACGCCTGGCGGAGGCGAGGAGCATCAGAGAGGTCGCCAAACAGGCTTGACGCTGCAGCCTTCTCGCCGGCAGGCTTCTTGCCTCGCTTGCGTTTGGGCAGGCCGCGTTCCAACTTGTCGGCGAGTCGTTTGCCGTCGGCGGTAGAGGGAACCGTAGCCAGGGGCTCGGCCGCGCCGTCCAGAGGATCGCCGGCACTGATGTGGCTGAGGCGTTCTTTGATGTTGGCAGCGTACTGAGCAGAGAGCTCAAAGCCCAGGTAGCTGCGGCCGAGCTTCTTTGCGACGGCCAGAGTGGTGCCGCTGCCACCGAAGGGATCGAGGACCAGGTCGCCCGAATTCGAGCAGGCCCGAATGATGCGGCCGAGCAGTTGCTCGGGCATCTGGCAGCCGTGCCAGCCTTTGCGTTCCTTGAAGGTGCCGCAGACGCGCGGGAAATACCACACGTCATCGTCGGCCTGGAAGCCTTCCGGCAGGTCCTGCGGGCGAAGGATCCAGGTGTCGTCCGGCAGTCGGCCACGCGAGTCCGCCCGCCGATCGGCATAGACCAGTTGCCGCGCCGAGGGAACGCGGATCTGGTCGTCATTGAAGGTGAAGTTCTTGGGGTCCTTCACGAAGTGAAACAGGTGAGCATGGCTACGGCTGAACTTGTACTTGCAGTTCACGCCGAAGGTGTAGTACCAGACCACCCAGCTGCGACAGACGAAGCCGATTTCGCGAGTGGCGATGACCTTCAGCTCGGCGGCATACTCGTCGCCAATAGCCAGCCAGAAGGCGCCCGAAGGGGCCAAAGCCGTGTGAACGCCCTTGATCCACTGCTTGCACCAGGACAGGTACTCATCGGCCTCCATGTTGTCCTGATAGACGTCGTAGTCATATCCTATGTTGAACGGCGGATCGGCGAAGGCGAGGTGAACGGAGCCTGGCTCCAACTTGCTGAAGCCTTCAAGGCAATCGACGTTCAGGATCTGGTTTGTTCGTTGATTCACGCCGGCCTCCCTGCATGTTTGCTCTACAGAGTAGCCGCCTGCGCGATGCTTGGTCAACGCACATTGGCCTGCAAAACCAGGCAGAGCTGTGAGATTTGTGTTTCTCACAGCCCGCAGCACAGCAGAGGCGCAGCCGGTGCCGAATGCGTAGTGGCCGAGGGGAGAGCCAGCGAAGCACGCGGCAGACGGCCTCGTCATCGGGCCGCGCGGAGATATGCCTGCCACGCAGCGTCCAGTGCCCTCATGGAGCCGAACGAATTGCAGATCTCCTCGTAGAGAACGCTTTCGTCCTTGGGGCCGGGATCCTGTGCGCTCAACTTGGAGAGGTACTGCCGCAGTTGAGCCGGACGTGTCTGGAACATGAAGTTGAACAGCGCCCAGGCCTGTGCATAAAGGTCGTTGGCCGAACGCGCCTGGCTCGGCGTGATCTGCACCATGGTGGCAAACTCAGACAGGGGCATGAGGCGACCGCCCGACCAGGCCCTCATCAACTGGCGGCGTCGAGGGGCATTGTCGCGGGCGACGCCGAGGTCGTACGGCGAATCCGTCTCAAAGTTGGTAGCCAATCCCTCGGAAACCCACAGGGGGTAGATTACGCCCCGCTTCTGCAAACCGCTGTTGAAGGCCAACTGATGCGCAGCCTCGTGCACGGCCCGCCGCACATCCAGCATACCACTGCCGCCTTGAGCCACTTCGTACGGTTGCTGGTCCATGCCCGACAGTTCACCCGCCGCCGCGGATGATCCGCGATGACTGCTCGGCCAACCGTATCGCGACGACAACGATGCCGCCACCTGCATCAAAACCACCTCATTGCTGTGAGCTGAGTAGTAGCTCTCCAGATACGGACTGTCCATGCCGTCGGCAACGCGTGCGAAATCGCGATACTGATCCTGCTGATCGAAGATGATCCACTGCAGTGACTCTCCTGATTCCTTCAGCGTGAATCCGGCCTTACCGAACCCGGCATAGAACTGCTTGTAGGCACGCTCCAGGAGATCGCCGGTGGCATGGAGCACAGCATCAGGACACCGCTGGTCTCGATAGATCACGTAGAAATGGTTTGTCCGCATTTGGGCAAACTGGTAGCCGCATCGTGATACCAGTTCTTTCAGCTTGCCAAGTTGAACTTTAGTTGCTGAAGCGAGCGGATGAGATTTGTTGTGGCCTCTGCCGCGCGCAGATTCCGCCTCGGACGCTTGCTGCGGCTCTGCAGCCAACGTCTCATGTCGCGCAGCCACCGACAGTCTCTCTTGCTGCACCCACCATGGATCGTTGTTGAGCGACTGCGTCCCGGAAGTTCCGCCAGCTGAAGGAGCACACACACTCGCCAGCAACACGCACACATTGAGACACAGGCCCATGTTGTTCCTCGGGAAAGTGAGTAAGGGATTCCTCTACGGCGGCGGCAAGTGTAAACCCGATGCAAATTCCCCGTCAAGGCAAAACGTGCGTAAAACCTAGGAAAGAACAATGTTTTGGCTACAGTTTAATTTCACCGAAAGCCCGGCTATTGTGTAGGGCCGAGCACTGTGCATGAGGTGTTTCATGAGGTGTTTACGGGATGGTGAGACACTGAAGCTTTGAATGTTAAGGCCTAAACTAACCAAAGGATCCGTACAGTGCCCGCTGGGCTCATCCGGAGGATCGCAGTGGCCAAACGCATTGCCCTGATTACGGCGGTCATCGCGTTGTGTTTTTTTCTCGTCGCAGGCTCAATTTGGTACTACCTGGGCCGCAAGGGCTCGAGCGATCTGGAGAACTGGATCGGCAGGCAACTGCTCGTTGTGCTGCATCATTACATCAACCCCGAGGTGCAATTCGCCAACCTCGATTACCGTGCGCCGCGAACCGTCGTTGTCCAGGACCTCACGATTACCGCGCAAGACCGGAAGATTCTGCACGTTGCGCGAGCGAAGCTCGAACTCGCTGAGATCCCGCGCTATGGCCGTCCGCTGCGCATTCAGGAAATCCAGCTCGACGACCCGCAGTTCGCATTCATCACCTCTGCCCATGGTGGCTTTGTCGGTTGGAGCCACTTCGTGCGATCCAAGCCGCACCGTCAGTCCATCCCCGCCGGCCAGCGGCTCAGCGATGTGCTGGTGCTCGAAAACCTGGCGGTAAGCAACGGCGAGATTGTCTACGAGTCTGGTCCCAGCCCGAAGGACCGCATGACCCTGCCCGGCATCAACCTGAAACTCTCCACGCCGGGAGTTGCAGCGGAAAGAGGCGGATGGCACAACCTCGCCTGCCATCTCGAACGCGAGCCGCTGTTCGATGCGCGCATCAACGGCCGCATTAATCTGGATGACGGCCTGCTGGAGATCGCAAAGCTCCAACTTGCAGCGTCGCTCAGCGAGAAGCAGTACACGACTCTCCCCCCCGCGCTGCAATCATTTCTGCGCGAGCATGAAGTAAGCGGGGCCCTCACGGCCTCGGGGCAGGGCCGCATCCCGTTGAGCGACCCTGCGCAATCGTCAGGCACGCTGCAAGCCGAGTTGCGCGACGCACATGTTAGTTACCATGATGCCGTACTCCCCGTAAAGCTGATCCAGGTCGACGCGAAGATGCCCGAAGGCGGCATCGACGTGCGCGTCAACGGCCTCGACCTGCGAGCAGCCCACCAGCCGCTCGCTTCGGTCAAAAACATCAACGTCCGACTGGCCGGGATTCCCTCTGCCGGCGAACCCTTGCACATCGAGCGTGTGGCAATCGATCAACCACACGTCATCCTCGCCGCCGGACCTACGCGTCACCTGCAAGGCTGGAAGCACGTCGCCGAGATCGCATCCCAACAACAACGCCACCCTACCTCGCAGAATGTCAGCAGCCTGCTCCAGAAGGTCCGTCTCGATGAGTTCGACATCACCGACGGCCAACTGACCTACCGCAGTTCGCCCCACGCTGAACCTGTTACCCTCGGCGGCATCGACGTATGGCTGACCGCGTCACCCGAGGCCGCAACTTCAACTGCGATGGCCACTACAACCGCGCCCGTCACTGCAACCTCGACCGCACCAACGACAAGCCAGACTGCTCCCAGTGATCTGCTGCAGGTGCTCGGCCATGTGAAGGTGGGCGCACTCGCATCTGCAAAGCTGACGGGCATGCTCGACACCAAACGAGCAGTGCTCGCCATCGACAAGGCCGAGGCGCACACCACCCTGGACGAGGCTACGCTGTCGCATCTGCCGCCCGCCGAGTACGAATTCATCAAGCGTTACCAGGCACGAGGCACGCTCGACGCCAGCGGCCACGGACAGATCGCGCTTGCCGACTTCTCGAATTCACAGTTCCAAGCAAGGGCAACACTGAGCTCGGCCAGCATGCAGATCAACGATGTGCTCGTGCCGGTCAAACAAGCACAGGCCCAATTTGCGTACCCTGGCGGCCGCCTGCAGTTGGCCATATCAGACCTCAAGCTTGTACACGCAAAAGCTGCATTCCTATCGGTCGAGCACGCCGCCGCAGACCTGGCCAGCCTGGGTACAAAAGGCCCCATCGTGCTCGACAACGTCTCTATACAGCAACCGACCGTCCGCCTTATCAAGACATCGCAAGGCACCCTTGCCGGCTGGAACGACCTTCTCCACGACGACAAGACGGACACGGGCGGCTCACTCCTGGAACAGTTGCAGCTCCGGCGGCTTCAGGTCTCGAACGGTGAATTCTACTACTCGGGTTCGGAGAGTCAGACTCCGCTGATCCTCCAGAACCTCCAGGCGTCGTTCTCGACAACGCCGCTGGAGAACAGCACAGGATTCGCTCTCAAAGGACGCATCGATCAACCCACATTCTTCTCCGCCGAGTTTCAGGGCCGGACCGATTCTCACGGTCTAAACCCCACGATCGACAGCGTAACCGCGCAGCTCGAAGTGAATGCCAACACCCTGAACAAACTGCCAGGCCCCATGCAGAAGTCGCTCCGAGAGCGTCGCATCGAGGGCAAGCTGGCCGCAAGCTTCACCGGCTCGCTGCCGCTCAATGCACCGGCGAAGGCCAGAGGCCGGCTGCAAGCGGACCTGAAGCAAGCCCGCTTCGACTACCGCGATGCGCAGTGGTCTATCGGCTCCCTGCAGGCAGCCGCCGACCTGCCAGACGGTCCATTCACCGCAAAGGCATCCAGTGTTGCGCTGGTAAGCGGCACGACGCGGTTCTTCCAATCCCAGCAGATCGACTGCAAGCTGGCGCATACGCCGACCGGAAGAGAGCCCGCACGCATAGATGATTTGACTCTGGAGAGCCCTCGGCTCCTCCTGCTTGCGTCCGACCACGGCTTCGTTGGGTGGAGCAACCTCTCACCTACCAGCAGTACCACAACCGGTACAACCACACAGCTGCCCGCCGCTACGCCCTTGCCCCAGTTCGGGCACTTCCGAGTCCGCAACGGCTGGCTGGAGTATCGCCCCGGAGGCAATACGCCGCCAATGATCCTGCCGGGGATAAACGTGGAAGCCGCCCCCCCCGGCAAGGAGCCGGGATGGTATGGTTTGGCCGTCAGCGCTGGGAGTGGGACGGATCTTAAGCTCGCGATGGACGGCAGAGCGAATCTCCAACAGCTACGCCTCGACGTACAGAAATCCAGCCTGGCCGCCCGGCTTGCCGACAAACAGTACTCGGCCTTCCCCGGAGCTCTACAGAATTTTCTTCGCAACCAGAAACTCAAGGGGACTCTCAAGGCCGATTTTGAGGGCAGCATCCCTTTCAACAATCTCGCCGCTCTCCAGGGGCGACTGAACGCGGATCTGACCAACGGTTCGTTCGCCACCGGACAAACCGTTTGGCCCGTAGAACAACTCAGGTGCACGGCCGTGACCGCGAATCGTTCAGTGAATCTGCAATACGAGGCCAAGGCCGCGGGTGGTACTCTTGGAGGCAGAGGTAACCTCTCGCTAAGCGCAGATCACCCGTTCAACATTAACTGGCAGGCGACCAATCTGCAGCTCGACAAGCTCATTCCACGTCCCGAGGCCCAAGGCCGCTACGCCGGTCTGTTACAGTCGCAAGGCCAATTCCAGGCTCGCCTGAGCGACTTGCCGGGTTCCATTTCGGGCGGCGGGTCGGCCAAGGTGGACAAGGGCAGCCTCGTCCACATGCCCATCATTCAAGGCGTGCTCAACACCCTGATTAATACGCCGCTGCGCCTCAGGCTGGGCGAAAACGACCACGGCAGTGTCGACTGGACATTCCAGTCCGACCACCTGCAGATATCAGAGCTGGAGGTCGTTACTACCCTGGCCACCATTCGAGGGGCGGGCAAGCTCTTCTACAACGACCGGGTGGACATGAATCTCAACGCCCAGCTTTCGACTGTGGCCTTGAATAGAATGCGTGGGCCCCTCGGCGAAGTGGGGCAGATTCTCGGCAAGATCAACACCCTCGGTGGAGAACTCGTCACCTTCAGGGTCACTGGGACGCTTTCCCGTCCGGTGATTGTTCCGCTTCCCTTGGGCATAGGGGCGCGATAAGCC
>JBJKSL010000478.1:0-3384 GCA_046704145.1 Phycisphaerae bacterium | reverse complement strand
TCCGCCTGCACATCGTCTGGCGTCTTGCCGAGCTCTGTCATCAGTGTCGCCAGAGCATCTTCGTCCCCCGGCTTGGGATCATCGACGCGGGCCAGCAGTTGCCGGTAGGCTTCCATACTGCTAACCGACTTCTGCGTGAAACGCTCTCGAATTCGTGCAATCAGATTCATCGTTCTCGCTCCCTCTGCCCGTCTTGTGCGGGCTCACCGTGTATTGTCCGGCCCGCATCCTTACGGGCCGGATTGTCTATGAACATGCGGCTTTACACCGATCATCGAACGCCGCCGGCCGGTCATTTCATCGCAAGCATTTCGGCGGTTACGTCCGGGTCGTAATCATCAGTCGCCAACGTGCCTGCCCGGCTGGCCGATTTCGTGGCCGGATCATCCGCCGCTCGCTTTTCTTTCAGCTGGGCATTCAGGCTGGAAATCATGTCGTTCTTAGCCTTGATCTGCCCACGCAGTGCGGAGACTGCGACGGATACCCGCTTGACCAGGGTTGCGCCGTCAGAAACGTCGCTCAGATCGACTTCGAGGGCGTCGGCCAACTGTTGAGCCTGGTCGGGCTGCAGCTTGATCTGCACCGGTTCGGTCTGTAGACCGTTGCCCTGCTGTTCTTTGATGACCTGGTCAAGCGACTGGTCAGCCCCAGCGGCAGAGAACACACGCGGGGCGTTGCAGTCCATCGCCAACATCTGCCGCGTAACATCGGGATCGTAAGCGGCAGTCTTACGCGGCCGGCCACGGCGGATCATCGACGCCGCGATACGCTCTGCCCCGACTGTCTCAAAGCTCGACTGGCCGGGCACAACGGGTATCGGCGTCAATGCAATGTGCGTGATGGCCGGCCCGTACTCAACGCCCTTGCCGTCCACGCAGTCACGTTCGATGTTTATCGATACCTGATCGATCCGCTTCACCGCTGCGATCTGCTCGGCACCCTCGACGGTGCAGTTAAACATCAGTACGTCACCATCGGCGTACATGTCATCGACGTAACCGAGAGTCGTGGCGGCTGACACGTAATGGTCTTCGACCAGCGGTACGCGCACTCCGTTTGCCTTCATGGCGTTGAACGTAGCGGCCCACTGCTGAAGGTCCTGCGGAGTAACGACCATTTCCCAACTGTCCACCGGGTGACGATACGCGCCTACGCGGATGGCATCTTTCGTGAACTGCTGGACAGGCGTGCCGTCGCCGCTCGTGCTCAGCCCGGCGATTGTTTTAGACTGTGCCGGCACTCCGGTGCTCAGCCTGCGTGTTTTCCAACTCATTGCTTTTATCCTTTCGTGATAGGTGATACGTTGCACACTACACATCGCCCGACCGATTACAGGTAGCCACCAGGCCCGACGCCGAAATCGGCCTGAAACGATTTAATCTCCTGGCCTGTAGGGGTCGGCAGCCAAACGCCGAACTGCGAAATCGGAACCGGGAAGAACTTCGCATATGGTGATTTGCGGACACCTGCCGGCCCGGCTCAGTGCCGGCCACGACGCCGCCTGCGTTCCTTCATGGTGCCGCGGATTATGGCTTCGCACCGCTTGCGCACAACGCGCGTCATTTTCATAGCAGGCGCGTGTTCGAGGTAAGCCGCGGCGATTCGGCATTTCGACCGCTCAATGCCCCGTCGCAGGTCTAGAGAGGTTGCAAAGTCAATCTCATCGTCAAGGAAGGCCCTGACATATTCCGCGTCCTCGATATCCAGCGTCAGCAGTCCGTGAACACAACGCAACATCTGAATCTCTGCGGCAAGTTGTTGACGGTCATTCATGGTCCAGGTCCTCAGGGATTCGCACACCTCTGCTTTTCAGGTCGGCGAGAATGCGGGCACGCTCAGCTTTAACACTGCCTGGACCACGGGGCGAAACGTAAATGATATCTGGCAGTTCAGATCCGCCGCCGCTGTTCGGGGGGTCGCCAATACGCTCGAAGAACGGTGCATCCTCGCCCAGTTCGGCAGCCTCGCTCTCGGTTATCTTGATGACCGCCCGACGGCCCACGAGCCGGTCAAGGATCTCGCGGAGTGCAATCACGTCCCCTTCCTCTGTGGCCTTCCTCAGCACAGCCTCGATTGCCGCCGTCAGTCGCTCGGGGGTAACCGCCTCCAGCAGGTTTCGGCGGATGGCGGCAATCTTCTTCAGGTTCGGGTTGCCCGTGCCAGCCTTGTTGCCCGAGGTGAATCGACCGGTGGCGGGGTCGCGCCCCGCCGGGGCAGACGAGCCAGCCGCGGGGCGGCCGTCACCCGCCGCGTCTGACGGGGGCTGACCTGTTCCACTTTGGCCGCTGAGCGGCCCTCGGGCGGTCGTTGGTTGGGTGGTTTGGGAGGTGTTTTCGCTCATTGGAACACCTCCGCCAACTGTTCCGCTTGTGCTCGGTATTCGGCTGCTTGTGTTGGGTTCACCGAAGCGCAACTATCTGCCTGCCTAAGAAGTTGCGCACGCCAACTCTCTCGGCTCCACCCATCAGGTATTGGGGGCTCTGGAACAGGCGGAACAGGTGGAACAGTGTTTTCCGGTTTATTCCCCTGAGAAAACGATATTCCAAACAAACCGGAATCCCCTGTTCCGGGCTGTTCCGCTGTTCCATCGGCGGCCAAATCAGGGTGGTCGGCGAGTAGTCCGATGCCCGAGAATCCGTGTGTCTTCTTGCCGGCATCGCGCAACTGACAATCGGCAAACCCGTGCTGCCGAAGCCGACCGTACAAGCCGTTCCTGTCGGCTCCACGCTCGCCAGAGCGTTTGACCCATTCGGAGTACGCCGCCCACATCGCAGCCCGACTTACTTTCAGATTGGGCCCCGTGGTGCAGCACTCTTCGAGGAACGGCGTCAAAAGGTCTTGCTCGGACCGATATTGCTCAGTCGCGGCGTGCACCGCTTCGGGGATCTGCAGCCCGGCGCGTTGCCATTCGAGGCACCCGCGGATAAGCCAATTCAGAATGCCGGGCCATTCGGATCGGAGTTTGTCGGGTAACTTCACGTCCTCCCGCCCAGCGAAATCGACAATGAACGGAATCAGCAGCACGCGGCGCCAGATAGCCAAGGTCTGCTCGCGAATAATCGGGCGATTGTTTGTCACTAGCACAAGCTTGTGTGTGCGTGAGAACGTAAAGTAATCGCCTCGCATGAAGCGGGCCTTGACGTACTGGTCGCCTGTGAGCGACTTCACCAGCGCAACGCGAAGGTGCCGCCCCTCCTCAGTTTCGCTGGCAACCACCAAGCGACGGCCAGCCAGGTCAGCCACTTCGGTTGGGTGTTCGTCGTTTTTGCGAGTCGTCAGCAATCCGGGCGGTGCCGGTGCCGCATAGTCGCCCAACATGCCGAGCAGGCAATCCGTCAAGGTAGACTTGCCGTTGCGTCCGCCGCCGTACAGTACGCCCAAGAC
>JBJKSL010000477.1:0-2938 GCA_046704145.1 Phycisphaerae bacterium | reverse complement strand
GCAGCATGTCGATGTGCGTCTGCAGGCCGGCCCGGACTCGTGGCGGCATCTCCGGGATGTTCACGTAGGTCTCAAACTGCGTCTTGTTGAGCGGAATGCTGGCCGTGAGCCTGGGGACATATAATCTTCCCTGCCCGCGCTCGCGCTGGGCGTCATGCTCGTCCATGGTCATGCCGCCTTCGACGCTGGACAGGAACTTGACCAGTGCCCAGGCGGCCTCGAGCTTCTCCGGTGGGCAGGTGGAAGGAATGCAGTAGGCGAAGCCGGCCACCCAGGTGAAGTTGCGACCGTTGTCGGGCGCCCTTGCCGAAGCGGAACGCACCGGACTCACAGAGTCCGGCTCTGATTGATTTGCACGCAAACGAGCTGCCGGCACGGGGGCGGGATAGGTGCCGAAACGCAGGTTGCGGGCGTAGCGGCCGATGTCGCGCAGGAACCAGTCGCCGTTGATGAACATGGCGATCTGATTCATGAAGAATGGATCCTGGGCACCGGGCTGGAAGGATTTCTTGAAGGCGTTGACGTCCTGCACGCCGCCCATGCTGTCGTAAATATCGACCGTCCACTGCAGGGCCTGGATGATCTTGGGATCGTCGAGCGTGCAGGTCAGGCCGTCTTTGCTGAGGAACTCTCCGCCGTTCATCCAGCCGTACATGTACAGCCAGCCGTTGCCGTGCTGAGGCTCGAAGCCGACCACGCGCATGCGGCCTTCGTCGTCCCAGCGAGAAAGCTTCAGGCAGTAGCTGTTCTGATCGAAGACTTTCAAGTGTTGGCCGCTACGGTCGGGCAAGCTGAGATCGCGGGCGGCGTACGCGCTGCGGACGGTGATCTGATGCGGCGAATCGACCCTGGCGACGAGGCAGCGGGTTACTACACCAGAGGCACTGATATGGCTGACGGTATCGCCCGGCTTGACGCCGGTGGTAGCGAAATCGGCGGAATTGCTGGTGACTCGTGCGGTTTTCTTGTTGATGGTGGCGATGGTCGCGTCCGTCACGTCGATGCGTTTGCTGCAGACCTGCTCCCAGGTGTCCGGTGGGGCGGGTTCGCCCTTGCCGTTGACCAGGCCGTTCTGGGTGAGGAGATCGGCATTGTAGTACAGCACGCGGTCGTCCATGTAGTTGGGCACGCCGTACTGGCCGTGCTTCCACGTGCATTCGTTCCAGGTCTGCGGGTAGTAGTCCTCCGGCCGGACAACATAGGCTTCGAGGAAGGCGATGTGCTTCTGCAGTCGCTCGACAGCTTTGGCGTCTGCACCGGTAGTCTTCAGTTTTGCGAGTTCGTCGCTTGCGGCCTGTAACTCATGCGTGTCCTTCTCAATGAGCGGATTGATGTCGAGGAAGGCCTTTCGTGCTGCCCACTGGCAGACGGCGAAACGATCGTACTCGACGACCTCGGGGGGGACACCGCCTGCGATGCCGCACATAAGTCGCTGCGGGTTGCCTTCGCCTTCAAGGCCGGTGCGGGCCGCGGATGAGCCCAGAATCGCGCGGTACTTGGGGAAGCGTTTCTCAAAGGCATCAATGGCGGCGAGTTGGCGACCTTCGATGGGCCCGTTGAACCAGATGGTAACGTCGATGCGGTCGTCGCCGGCGGCGGTTTCACGTGTAGGATACAACCACCAGAGCAAAGCTCCGGTTGCGAGAACCAGGATGAGTACCCGCAGACGCTGCATTAGGGCACTATTTCCGCAGAATTATGGCGAAACGTCAAGTCGATTTTGAGCGAATCTCCTCGGATTCGGTTTCTGGAGAATTAACCCTGGCCAGTTGGCGGAGTCTGCTCGATGACAAAGCGCACCGCACTCACAGAGTCCGGCTCTGACGAGCCTCACATAAGCTTACCGCATCAGCAACATGCCAGAGTGCGGCGGCAACTGGACGGCGTCGTCGACATCGCGCATCGGCTCGGGGCTGGCGCGGCCGGCGTCGGCCAGCACCTTCCAGCCGCGGGTCGGAAGCACAAATCCGGTCGGCTGGGCACTGCCGCAGAGCAATACCAGCAGTTCGCGGGCGCTTTCGCCGGGTAGTCCTTCGCCCTTGAGCCGCCAGACCAGGCAGCGGTCGTTCGGAGCGTCGAAGAAGTACGAACGCTGCTCGATTTCGGCACGCGTGGCCAGGCGCAGGGCGGGATGGGCCTTGCGGATGGCTATGAGGCCGCGCACGTAGTTGCAGACGTCTGCATTGGTGAGCTTGGCGGACCAGTCGATCTGGTTGATAGCATCGGGTTGATTGTAGCTGTTGCTGCTGCCGTGCTTGCTGCGGCAGAACTCCTGGCCGGATTGCATGAAGATGCCGCCTTGCGACGTTAGCAGGATGAGCGAGGCCATGCGCATCGCTTTACGACGATCCGCGTTGGTTGCGCTGGGCATGGATTGCAGCAGCTTGTCCCATGCAGTGAGATTGTCGTGAGCCTCGAAGTAGTTGATCGACTCAGCGGGGTTGGCGGACCAGTCGTGAATGGCGCCTTCCAGGCCGAGGCGGATGCCGTAAAGGCGGTCGCCGACCTGCACGAAGCCGGGCAGTCCGCCGTTGCGATCGCCTTTGATGGCATCGCGGAAGTGGTCGTTGAACGCGCCCAGGCCTGTGCCGCGGATCGCCTGGTGATTGGTGATCGGGTTTAGAGGGGTTGCCCCGCCGGTCCAGGGCTCGCCGTAGATGAGGATGCCCGGCTTGATTGCGGACAGCTCGGCCTTGATCTGCTTCATGGTGTCCAGGTCGATCAGGCCCATGAGGTCGAAGCGGAAGCCGTCGATGCCGTACTCCCGCACCCAGTACTTGAGCGAGTCGAGAATGAACTTGCGGCCCATGGGCGTCTCGCTGGCGAACTCGTTGCCGCAGCCGGAGCCGTTGCTGAAACTGCCGTCGGCGTTCATGCGGTGGTAGTAGCCGGGCACGAGTCGCTCGAACGAGGCCCGGTCGGCAGTGTGGTTGTAGAC
>JBJKSL010000476.1:0-5176 GCA_046704145.1 Phycisphaerae bacterium | reverse complement strand
GATATGGCTACAGGCGTAACCACGTTTGCATCCACCCATAAGAACCGCTTCCAACTGGTCACCGGCGAGGGGGCCAATCCAGATCCATACTCGCTGGGTGGACCCATGGCCGATATCCGCCGGTCCGACTACGCGTATGAATCCGGCCCGCTTCCGTTGGGTGCTCAAGGTCCTGCGCTGTTGGCATGGCCGGTGGTCTTGCTGCGCGAGGCAGGTCGACGCGACCTCAAACGCAACACAGATTGGGGCGTGGAGGCCAGCAATCGTCCGGAGGCACTCCAGGCGGGCAATCTGCGGAGATTCGAACTCATGGAATGCCCATCTGACGAGTTCCGACTGGCCACCCCGGTCTATCCGGTGACCAAGACCGGCAAGCGATGGTTCGGGACACTGTCGTACGCCATCAATGAGGATGTCGTCGGCGATGATCGCGTGGACAGCTCGTTCGGGGCCTGCTGGAAAGACGGCGTGAAGGGCGGTGCCAATGGTGGCGGTAGCCGCCT
Organism: Phycisphaerae bacterium; assembly: GCA_046704145.1. Classification (GTDB taxonomy): domain Bacteria; phylum Planctomycetota; class Phycisphaerae; order UBA1845; family PWPN01; genus JACQVT01. The sequence goes on along the minus strand of JBJKSL010000476.1, from coordinate 4,673 downwards.
GCAGGGTAAACTGGACAAGGTTGTCAGGCCTTCCGAGGTACTCTTGTTCACTGACGGTGGCTCGGATGGCACTGGTGCTAACGCAGATGATCCCTGGACGCTGATTCTCAGCAAGGATGCCGTCGGGCCGCTGCTGGAGCATTGCGAATACAGGTGGGGCAATAGGTTGCCGAGCTTACGTCATCGTCGCGGATCGCTCAATGTGACCTACGTCGACGGGCATGGTGGCTGGGTCCGCAAGGAGCACAAGACCCAAACGGACACCAGGCTGCCCGATCGTGTCTACTCACCGAAGGTGCGAGTTTCGCCCTACAACGTGGGCGACTATCCCAATCTGAATTGATTCCTCAGATGCCGATCAGCGAGAAGCTCACCGGCAGTTTGCTGCGGCAGTATTGTTCGGGCCTGAAAGGCACTGGGCAAATATATCCACATCGGCTTCGTCCACGTAGACATCGTTGTTCAGCAGGGTGTCCGCACAGGCCGGATCGGTCTGAGGTGTGAGCGGTCCGGCAAGGCAGTTCTGCAGGTGGGCGAAATCCTCCATGTCCACGTCGCCGTCGTTGTCGAAATCGACATCATACGTACCGATGATGCTGATGGTTGCCTCCGGCACGGTGGAGCATAGACCGGGAATGCCGCCGTTGATAAGTTGCTGATCGGCAGTGGTGGAGCCGTCGGCCAAGCCCAGCCACACGACCGCATTGTTCCCGCCGTCGGAAATGCCCATTGCCCCGATGCACAGAAACACCTGTACGGTTCCGGCCGTGTTGGCCGTGATGTTGATGGTGGCGAGTCGAAGCGGGTTGCTCGCAAGCGTATCGGTGTTGCTCAAATCGATGGCGTTGCAGTCCTCCACGCCTACGCCGCCGCTGTCGGTACGCGTTGTTCCGCCGGAAGTGCCATACCATCGGCCGGCGGGCTCGTCGAAGCTGATGGTGGCAGTAGCCTGTCCACCGTCTGAACTGATGAGCCGCACATCCAGGCTGATGCCATCGAAGCCGTAGGTGAGGCTGTCCTTGTTGAGCCAGAGGTACAGCGGGACAGATTCGCCAAGAGCCGCGTTCACCTGCGGGTTAGTGACCGTGCCGAGGTGGCTCGCGGTCCCATCGGTCTGCAGCCAGAAGAGGGACTGACCGGCATAGGCCGGGGCCACGGCCGCAAACAGGCAGATCGAAAGCGCGCACCCCAAGCAAACGGCAAGCAAGCGTGCACCGAACGGTCGCCAACTATGTTGAATCAGAGCGCGACTATCCATTTTTCACCCCCCTGGTCGCAGACGCATCCGTGTTCGGCTGAGCGATGCGAATCATCTCGTCGACGGCGGCTTGAGGTATGCCGGCTCCAAGCAGCTTGGTGGCGAACAGCGGGACGTCTGCCTGGCTCACGACGCCGTCGCCGTTCAGGTCGCCGGCTGGGCTGAACTGATTGCCGGCCTGCACCATCTGCACGAACGGGAAGATATCCCGATTTGTGATCGCCCCGTCCCCGTTCATGTCGCCCAGGCCGTCGAAGCCATTGATCTGTACCGGAATGCCGGTCAGAGTCGTGACGCTGGGTTCGGTTCGCGTGGCCTCGTAAGCGACGACGTCGAGGCGGTGGTTGCCGGCGTTCATGCCGGTGAGAAACGCTTCAAAGCGGTCGCGGTCGGTCTTTGTCGTGAGGCCCTGATTGGCAACGGCCATGGCGACCACGTCGGTACCCGGTTGCTGGTCGAGGAAGACGTGTACGCGGTTGGCCGTACGATCCACGGAGCGGATCGCGAACTGATACGCACTGGCGGTGATGGGTTCGTTCTCCTCCGGGGCAGCCAGGGCCACCTGCGGGGGGAGGCGGTCGATGAGCAACACCTTGCGCCAGGTTTCTAAGATCGGTGGTGAGCCGGCTGGTCGGTGGCGGAAGGCGATTACGCTCAAATAGTGACGGCCTTCGGACAGGTTCGTCGTGTCGACAACCTGTCGATAGCGACCCTTGAATACTCCGCCACCGACGTCCACGCCGCCGGACTGCAGCGAGGCGCTTTCTGTGAGGAAGTTGTCGTAGCCGTAGGCCACGAACGAGGGATCCGTGCTGTCGACGGAGCCGTTGCCGTTGACATCGAGGCCGCCGTCCAGCCGCAGCATGGCCAGGTCGTCGCGATCGGGATCGAGCGGATCAGCGGCGACAGTCTCAAGCTTCACCTCGAACGAATCGGCATGGATAACGTCGATAGGCGTAAGCCGACGACTCGCGGCCGGCACCGAAGACGAATCGGCGGGGATGGTGCTTGCTACATTGCTTAAAGTCAGATCGCCGTCGGGATTGGCCGGCCCGTACACCACGTAGCCGCGATTGTGCGTGACATTGTTGGCATTTTTGTTGCGCGGCACGCGGATGGTCACCTGGCCGCCTGCACCTACGGTGATGACGTCATAGATGTCGTTGTTCGGATCGACGGTGGCATCGGTGGCATTGCCGGTCAGTTCGCGAAGGCGGGTGCCCTCGGGAAAGCTCGTGCTCACCGTGCGTTGATCGTAGCCGCCGTCGCGGCGGTCGTTCAGCCCGACCAGGCAACTGTTATTCCGTTCGAAAATCAGTACATCGCCGTCAATCCAACGTTCAAAGTAGCTGCCGCGTGCGTATTCGTTGTGAATGTCGACCAGCGCGGTCATATAAGTGTCGCCAAGCCCGAGCGGATCGGAAAGGCTGGGACGCGGAAAGCTGACCGTGCCGAATTCGCTCGCCTGGTAGTAAACGATGGGCGAGCCGGCCCGCATCAGGATGTAAGCATAGGCCACCATGCCGGGGGTGGGCAGGGGCTGGCCGGCGTCGTGGTTCTCGGCGAACGTCACGCCGAAATCGCCGTCGTTGGCGTCGCCGTCGAATTGGCCGTCGAAACTGGAGTTCACCACCGTGGTCCAACTGCCGTAGCCGCCAGCGTTGAGCATGTCGCGAAGCGCGTAATAAAGCTGAAAGTCCTACGCGTCGCGGTTGCCGGTCACTCCGCCGGAGGTATTGCAGTTACCGGTGGTGCCCTTGCAGACGAAGGCGGCGATCTCTGAGTTGCTGAGAATCGACTCGCCGAAGCTGAAGGGCGTGGTGGGGGCGCCGTTAAGCAAAGGCTTGCCGCGCTGCCAGACGTTGCGATCGTAGAAATCACGCCAGAACCAGTCGGGCGTATGCTTGCAGGCGTCGATGCGGAAGCCGTCGATGCCGATCACCTCGATCAGCCAACGGCAATAGCGCAAAAGCAGGCCGGTGGCGTTCTCGGCGACGGGGTCGCCAGCCATGGGGTCGGCCGTGTTGAACGGATGGATGCCGATGCTGTTGGCCGGCAGGTCATTGTCGGAGTAGAACTGCCGATTCGTGGGGTCGGGCTTATCATAGACTGTGCCAGCAGGTATGTTTTGCGGGTTGCCGGCCTCCACCGGATGTCGGATGTAGACGTTGTTGTATTCCTGCCCGATGTCCGCGAGGTTGGAGATCCAGCAGGTGGTCGGACTAGTGTCGCAGTTGTCACCAGGAGCATGGAAGTCGCCGTTGCCTGCGGGGCCGCCGCTGACCACGAAGCCGGGGTAGTCTCCGCTGGCTTCGAAGCCCGGCGTGTTCTTGTCGGAAAAGCCGTTGTGATTGAGCACCAGGTCGATGGACGTGCCGATGGCGGCCTTGTCCTGCTCGTCGACGACGGCCTCGAGGCCGGCCCGAGTGCCGTAGCGCGTCGGACTGGCTGGTGAGCCAAGGTCGAAGCGATCGAACAGAGCGTAGCCGGTACCGCCGCCGTCGGCCTTGCCAGGAGGCGGCGTCCAGACGCGACCGTAGCCAGCGGCGAAAGCGTCAGCAGTGCGATCCTCCATGGTTTGCCAGGAGGTCTCAAACCACTGCAGCGTGACCGGTACACCCTGGCCCCGTGCGGGCGACAGCATCAACATGCAGCCCGCGATGGCTGATGCTGCGAGAGTTGCGTACTTCATAACCACTGCTCCGCGACTGCTTTCATCAAACGGGGCGAGGGATTCGAATAGGCAATCCCTCGCCCCGGAACAGTTGACGGCGAGTGCAACTGTCAAAGATCATTCATGCGTCCGCGGTTTCCGCAAACGCTGTCAGCGTCGAAATCGCAGACTTACGCGCGTCGCCGACGCAGGCCCAGCAGCCCCAGGCCGAGCAACAGAATGCTGGCGGGTTCGGGGGTGACTTCAACTTTGACTCCGCCGATAGCGTCGTTGACCGAGAAGGTCACTTGATTGTTCACCGCATCAGTGGTGAACTCCATGTTGGAGGTATTGACGCTGCGTCCGTCCCAACTGATGGAATCCCAGCTACCGGTCTTGACGGCCTTCCAGTTGTACGTGCCGGCCGGCAGAGTAACCGTCAGCGTGTAGAGCCCATTGCCCTGATCGATCATGGCGCCGAACGGATCATTATTGATCCAATCGGACCCACCAAGTTCGCTGACGAAGTCGCCCGCCGCAGTCCAGCCGCCGGGATCGGCACTGAGGCCGATGCGCTGCGTGGTCGGCGACCAGCCGTCGGCGATGTCGGTGTTCATATCCACTGTCATAGTGACGTCGCCGCTGGCGGGGGCGTACAGCCAACTGTTGGCCCCTGGGAAGTTCCAGTCCCAGGTGCCGTTGGTGATCTTGAATTCATGCCGGCCCTCGGCCAAGCCGGACAGATCCACGCTGAACTGCCCG
>JBJKSL010000475.1:0-3259 GCA_046704145.1 Phycisphaerae bacterium | reverse complement strand
CCAACAGATAGCCGGCCAGAAACATCTTGGCCGCCTCGCCGCCGGTGTGCGGGTAGAACCGCCCGCCATAGGCTCCAAAGCCAAGCCAGTGATTTTGATATATGAGATAGACCAGGGCGGTGAAGCTCAGGCCCAGCGACGCCCAGAAGAGTGTCCATAGCAGGGCTTCCCGCGTGCGGATCTGGCGAGATCTACGATGAAAAACCCCCAGGTCCAGCGAGAGCAGGAGGACGACCAGAAGAATGAAACCTACCCAAATCGCCCACATGCGTTCAGTCCTGCCTCATCGTCGAGGTGAGAATAACGAATGAGCCACCCAGCATTGTATAGCGCTGGCCGGCAAGGGAAAGGATCGAGCCTACCGCTCTACTCCCAGTAGTCTGCTGCTGGTACGCGAATCCTTTCCCGTACCTCTTTGCCCCGGGAATCCGTTCCCGCGAGCGACGATACCCTCTACTCCCAGTAGTTCGGCTGCCCAGCCTGAATCGCCGGCGGCGTGAGCATCACCTCGCGCAGATGACCGGCATCCAGGGCCAGCAACGAACTGATCTCGAACAGGCCGTCGGGCTCGCCCTCGGGCGTCATCGGCACCTCAAAGCCAGCCGCACTCAGCCACCTTGCCGCACGCCGACTCATGTCGCGACGAGCGGTCACCGCACTGTCCACGCCGGTGGCGTTCTTGACCGGGCTGAACTCCTCTTCTCTCACGGTCTGCAGGATGAGCGGATGCTCAGCCATGGGAATCGCGTCGAAGATGAAGGCCTCGAGCTTGACCGCGTTCGGCTTTTCGGGCTCGACCCGCTGGCCAGCTTCATCCACGTAGGGCACCTTCTTGACCGCTCGATGCCACGGCAGGCCGAAGCTGGCTTCGTCCGCGGTGATGCGCTCCACGAAAGAGCGGCTCAGCACGTGAATAGCGATACTGCCGGCGTCAAATTTGCGACGACCGAGTTCATCCTTGGCGTGCGCCAGTTCGTTCGGCAGATCGGAGTACTCGATCACCGTCATCGTGCCGTCGCCGACGGCGAAATTGCCCACCCGCTCGAGATCGTCGACTTTGGGGATCGTCTTGCTGGACATCTCCGACTTGGTCAGATCGTGCAGGCCGATGAACAGCGGGTCGATGCACTTGACCAGCGGATTGTCCACCTGGAAATAGCTGATGTACTCGATGCCGGCCAGGGTCATCTCCGCCAGAGCCCCGCTTCGCCGCATGGCCAGCAGGCTGCCGCCGTGGCCGTCGGGCGAGAACGCAATGCGGTGCGGCTGATCCATCAAGATCTTGCCGTCTGGCGAGAATGCCGGCATTACTCCCTGCGTGAAGAACGAAACGTGCGACGGGTCGAGGCCGAAGTAGCTGTTTTGCTCGAAGAACTCGCGCGTAGCGGCATCGTTCTGCGGGCTGGTCATGATGTACCAGCGCAGGTCCGACCCATAGCGCCGGTTGGTGCCCTGAATCTGCTCGGCGAACAGGTGGAACAGTGTCTTTTCGCGAACCGGCGAAGTTGGGAAGGCACCCTTGGGGCCGTCGAAGCCCAGCCTGGTGCCTTGTCCGCCGGCCACCACGAATGCCGCCACCTTGTTCTGGTGGATCAGCGACACCCCGCGTTTGACCGCGTCGGCATACTTGCCCACCAGTTCAATGTCCGGCTTGGCGGGATAATAAGGTGCCGGTTCAATCTTGCTTGGCAGGGGGAATGACTGCTCCGCCTTGACGTGAGTGGCAACCAGCCCGTCCAAGGCGGCAAAGTTGATCTGCTCGATATCATCCAGCAGAGCCGTCCGCTGTGCGTCATCCAAGCCGTCCCAGTGGGCCAGGAGGTGCTCCTGCCCATGCTGTTTCAGTTTGGCTGAAATTTCGGAGAGGCGATCGGCGTCGTGTCCATTCATTCTGAAGCCCTGCTACTGTCAAGCCGAGATACGTAAATGTCCGATGCTCATAGGTATAGGCGTGTCCGCTTCCAGTGTCAACGCACGGAACCTGCTCCACTCGACCGCGGCCGCCGTTTCTGCCGAGGAACCGTCAATTGCCATCCACCCGTCGTGAACTCCTCAAGCAGGCTGGTCAAGCTGTCGCTGCATGCGCACTTGGCGGTACAACGCCACGGTTGTTGGCGGGCACAGGCTCGGCAACCACGCTGCCGGCACTGTCCGACTGGCCTACGACAAGTCAGATTGCCCCCTCGCTCAAGTCCGTGGTGGTCGACATCCGCGAAAAAGAAGTCCTCATCGATGCGACGGTGAACGAAAAGCTTCTGGCTGACGTCATCGACGAAGGCATACGGTTGGTAACCCGCTCCAGTTCGGCCCAGGAGTCATGGAACAAGCTGATCAAGCCGGACGACGTGATCGGCATCAAGTTTAACTCCGTTGGCCAGGAGGTATTCGGCAGCACGCCAGTTTTCGCAACCCAACTGATCGAGAGCCTCAAGCGGGCTGATTTCTCCCCCGACAGGATCATGCTGATCGAAGCTCCGCCACAACTGACCGGCACTTTGAAGACGAAAACGTGCCCGTTCGGGTTCAGCGGCTCCAAGGTATCTTTCGGCAGCGGCGAAGACGAATTGGCAGCCTTTCTGCAGGAAGTCACGGCCATCGTGAACGTGCCGTTCCTCAAATCGCACAACATCGCCCAGATGAGTTGCTGCCTAAAGAATCTCTCACACGCGGTCATTCGTCGGCCGCGACTCTGCCACGCCAACGGCTGCAACCCGTTCGTGGGCGACATCCTTTCTCTGCCGCAGGTCCGTTCGAAGCTCCGGCTCCACGTCGTAAACGCCTTGCGGGTGGCGTACGAGGGCGGGCCGATCCCCGTGAGGGATCAACTGGTCGGGCATGCCGGAATCCTGGTGGGCACCGACCCGGTCGCGACAGATGCGGTGGCGATCGACATTCTCAACGGCCATCGCCGAGACAAGAAGCTTCGTCCCGTCGGCGACCGCAACGGGCAAATCGGTTACATCCACGCGGCAGCCGAGCACGGCCTCGGCACCGACGACCAGGACTACATGACGGTCGTGAATCCTTCCCTGTTCTGAGAAGAGGCGGAAGGCGGAAGCAGAACTCAGATGGGGGGGCCGCGGTGGGTTCGATTTGGCAAAATGCGGTTGTGGTGCCGCCGACAGCAGTCGTCGCAGGTCGTGTGTGCGCATGAGAAAGAACGGGCGTCCGCAGTACAACACGTTCGTTGCTCCAGAATTGTTACCAGATTTGAACAGCGGTCTTGCTTTTGGGCGAGGCTTGGCGGGGAGTCTACGAG
>JBJKSL010000474.1:0-4861 GCA_046704145.1 Phycisphaerae bacterium | reverse complement strand
GTGCCGAACTGCTCGGAATCGGCTCGGCGGCAACGCACGCTTAGCGCGTTGGGCTGACCGGGGATGGCGACGGTCTGAATTGTGCGGATGCTGTCGGCCGACGCGGTGGCGCGAATAATTGTCGTGGCGACTTTGGTGGCATCCTGTTCGCCCATCAGCCCCGTGGGCAGCACATAGACGACATTCTCGATGGGCTCGACTGCGGCGAGTTGACGCGTACCGGAACCGTCAAATCTGCCGGCCTCCAAGCTCCAGCCCAGTGAGCCGCTGGCGGTGGAGATTACAGCGTCGGCATCGTCCGGCAGTTGCACTGTCCCGGTCCGCGGGCCGAGCACCACGTAGATCTGCGAGCGTGCCGGGCAGGTAACGACCAGATCGTCTGCGCCGTCGCCGTTGTAATCGGTCGTGAGCAGATCGTGCCCAAGCGTTTGCGGTCCTTCGAGTGTCAAAAATGCTGTGGCTTCAAGAGGATACTCGCCGCGAAGCTTGCCGCTTAGCACGTAGACCACGCCGGCGTCCTTCTCGGTGCTATCCGCACATGCGATGATGTCGGGCGTGCCGTCCTGGTTGAGGTCGCCCGCGGCCAGCCCAATACCGCGATGCCCGTAAGGCGTCTGTCCGCGAAGCACCAGATTGGGCGGGCTCTTCGACAGATCGCGCGTGGAGATCGGCGCCAACAGCAGGTAAACCTCGCCGCCTTCGGTGCGTGGATAGGTGCCGGCTTGCGAGTCGCTGATGATCAGATCGTCCAGTCCGTCGCCGTTGAAGTCGCGGGCTATCGCCGCGGGCAGGTTGTTCGAGTGGGTGATCTTTGCTGTCTCGGAGGGAACGTCGGGGGCTACGCTGTCCACCGGTCTGCAAGACAGCGCTGCCGGAGCCAGCAGGGCCGCGGCCAGCACGAGGAACCTGAAGGACGCGTTAGTTGTGGGGGGGCGTTTGTTCATTCTTATGGCAATCCCGGCAGCATCTGGCGCGTGCGTTCGCGGATGGCGGCAGCTTCCGCCGGATCGCGACGCCCCAGAACACGCGGAAGGTAAATGTCGGGGTCTTGAATCAGGCGAATCACCGGCCGTACGCGTGCTTCCTGCTTTTCTGCGGCTTTGAGCTGCCTGAGTTCTCGCGCGTGGTGCACGCCGCCGATGCTGGGTGTCATCAGGGATTCCGAGTCCTGCCGCACATGCCAGAGGCCGATCGCGTGTCCATATTCATGGGCAGCCACCGAGGCCCACAGTGCGGCATAACTGTTGAAATCGAGGTAGCGGCTTTCTTCGAACGACGCAATGAAGATGATGCCCACCTGGTTGGTGCGATCTTCCACGTCGATGGTCGGCTCGACGCCGAGCGTCTGCCAGTCAGAGTCGGTGAAGCCCAGATCGTCGGGCGAGGGCGTGGTGAACACGACCATGTCGTAATGGCCGGCCGCCTTGGCTTCGTCAGCATCGAGCGTTACCAGCACGTCGTAGTCGGCGTAGATGTACTCTATGAACTGGCGGATGCACTGCTCGAATCGCTCTGTCTGCTCGGCGAAGTCCGGTCGCGCCTGTGAAAGCTCGAAGGGAGGCAGATCGCTTACGTGGATCAAGTCGGCCTGGTCGCCGAGGAAGGTTGCGTCAAGGTCGCTGCCGCCGCCGAACTGCAGCAGGCACACGCCACGCCGCGTGGGCATCGGCGGCTGATTGTGCTTGCGGGTCACGGTGAAGTCGTAGTCGCCGGGCACGAAGGACTGCACGACCAGGTAGTAGTCGCCCGCATGCTCGACCGTAATCGGCTCGGCTCCCGGGTAGCCTATCATGTTCGAGTCCGCGTCTACCAGTATGAGCGCTTGGCCGGCCACGTTGCGGACCATCTCGGCCTGTGCGAGCGGGGTGAGGTTCACGACTTGCTGTACGAGCGAGCTCACATCAGCCGAGATCTGGTCGCCGGCCTCCAAGGGGCCGAGGGCGAACGTGTCGACTTCACTGGGGGGCGGCACGTTGTTGCCGATGATTTGACCGCCCAGGTACGACTGGATGGCCATCATGTTGGCCGGATCCACGGAGATGCCGCCGCTGGCCGACGTGGTGTCGCCATGCCAGGTCAGCGGTCGAGCAGTGGCGAGTGTTCCATCGCCGTCTGGGTCATGCTCGAGGTCGTAAGGGGTGAGCATTTCCGACACGCCGGGGAATGGGCAGCCTGCGAGTGCCACGCACAGCAGCAGGCAACCCACCGAGGCTATCGCGAGCATGCTCTTTTGATTCTGCCGCAAGGCAATCCTCCGCCAGCGTTACCGCTCGCACATATAGGCCTGAGATCAGACCGGCTGGAAGCCGGTCTCACACGGCTCGAAGCCGGTCCCACAAGGCCCGAAGCCGGTCCCACCCGGCTCTTACTCGGGCAGTGCCACGAACTCGATTGGAACCTCGTCCGCCGTCGCGTGAGTAAAAGTGTGTATCAGCGGCGAAAACGTCGTGTTGTCCAGTTTCGGCTCGAGCAGGTAGTCTCCCACCGGCAGTGAAACCGAAAACTGCCCTTGGGCGTCAGTCACTACGCTTGTCTGCAGCAGTGGCAGATCGATTTCCACATCAGGTATTGGGTTGCCGCTGCTATCCACCACTCGCCCGCGAAGAGGGAACGACTCGGGCTGGCTCGGCGCGGGCGGGTCGGCGATTTGTACGCCGGTCTGCCATTGAGCGGGTACCCAGCCTGCCTCGAAGGAAATCGCCTCGGCTGCGACATCGGTCTGGAGCACGGAGCAGTCGACAGTGCTGTCGATGGTGACCCAGGCCACGTCAGCTCCACAGCCGTAATCCTTGAGTGGTTGCATGTCGACAGCCACCGCTGCGTATGGGGCATCCAGCACGGTCATGTCCTCGAGCGGTGATTGCTCGGGGTTTGCGCGAGCGTAGGCGGCTATGTCCACGTGGATGGATTCCGGGCAGAGCGTGCCGAAGGTCGTCAGCATTTCGTAGAGGGTCAGGCCGCCGGGGGGCAGCGTGGCGGTCGTCAATGGCTCGGTGTCTGGCGTGGACACGCGAAATACGACGTAACCGGTCGACAAGTTGCGCAGTCGCAGGTATCGCGAATCAAATGCGTCGGGGTATACGATACCCAGCAGCGGGCCCGTCGAGGTGCAACCCAGCAGTAAGGGCAGAAAGATCGCAGTGTATCCAAGTCGTCGTATCACCATTGGTTGGCAAATCCAGGCAGGCGTTTTTTGACCCTCGCGGCCTGCATATGCCTACCAGATTAAGCGCTACGATGCAACTGCTGCGGCTGTGACGCCGTGCAAGTCGCCTTGAGCGTATGCATGTCGCAGGTTACGATCAGCGCGGTGTTCTTATGACTACGATCTCGCGTACGCAAGCAGGCGCATTGATTACAGACATCACCGGCTTGTCCCTGACGGATTTCCAGGGCCTGCTGGCGAGTCGCACGGATGCTGTGGCCAATTGGCTTCTGCGCGCGATAGATGCCTGTGGCGGGGAGGGAGTCTCCGCGGGCTACTGCCGTTTGCGGAATCCATTGCGCGGTTGGGCTCCGCCTTCACCTGAGGTGACGGGGCTTGTCGCGCCGACGCTTATCCGTTTCAGCCGACTCTCCGGCCGACAGGATCTGGTCAGCCTGGCGGTGATGCAGGCCCGCTGGATCACGTCGCTTCAATATCTTGACGGCGCGTTGCCGGGGGGGCTGGTCGTACACGGTGAGAAGGGCGGGCCTTCGATCTTCAGCACGGGCCAGATGATACTTCCACTGGTGACGGCATCAGACCAGACCAGCAACCACGACTTCCTGCAGTCAGCAGCCAATGCCGCCCGCTGGCTGGCCGACGAGGTCAACGATGCCGCCGGCACGTGGATTACGCACGGTGAGCGTGCCGGCTACGGGCCGGCCTATTATTCGCGAGTTTGCTGGCTCATGCTGGAGGTCTGGCAGCGAACGCGTGAGGAGCGCATTCGCCTGAGGGCCATGCGGGTTCTGGATACCATCTGCAGTTGGCAGTTCAAGAACGGCGCGTTCCGCAATTGGGGTGCAGGACCCGATCGGCCGGCCTGCACGCACACGATCGCAGACACCATCCGTGGCCTGCTCGAGAGTGGACGAATTCTGCAGGACGATGGCCATCGTTATACCAAGCAAGCCTCCAAGGCTGCTCTTGCCGTTCGCCGCCAGCTCGAAGCGAGCAATCAGTTGGCCGGAACCTATGATGGCGAACTCGCCGGCAACGGTAATTACACTTGCCTGGCGGGGGCCTCCGAATTGGCGGGAATCTGGGTCAAAGTGGCGGACACGACGGGCGATGTCGAGTACTTTCGTGCCGCAATCAGGGCACTTTGGCTGGTGATGGGCAGGCTGCGGATGCAGTTCTACCGCGGTCGCAATACTCGTGGAGCGGTCGCGGGTTCGCATCCATTCTGGGGGGCGTGTATGCCGGTGAGCTACTCAACGCGTGCGGCGAAGTTCTTCGTAGATGCCTTGATGGACTGCCAGTATCTCCTGCAACAGTCCTCCGTGGCGTCGGAATGCTGATTCGCTTCGAGGGGCGGTGACCCACGGGTTACGCTTCGGGCTTTGCCCTTCGCTCCACCCGTGGCTTTGGGCTCCGTTGCGCCCGTGTTTCGTTGCGCCCGTGTTTCGTCGAACTGGGTGGGTTTTGTTGAGGGGGCGTTGCTGGCGTTCCGCTGTTTGCGCGCAAAAAATGTGCGACGTGAAGGAATGCTCGTGGTGCCCTTCAGAGTATTCGGTATAACTGCTCGACCCTCGGCGTTACCGCTCGAAAGTCGTCCTCTTATGGAATCGGATGCTCGTCCAGAGTATCGCACCCGTTGAAGTATCGCCCTTATTGCTTCTGCGATCCCGCTTTGCCGTTAGCCCTTGCCCCGGC
>JBJKSL010000473.1:0-6420 GCA_046704145.1 Phycisphaerae bacterium | reverse complement strand
GAAGAAGGGGCGGCGTTCAAGATCGGCATCGAGCTGGCCAAGAAGGAGGATGCCGACCTGGTCATCGCGACGGACCCCGATGCGGACCGCATGGGCATCGCTGTTCGCGGCGAGGATGACGAGTTTGAGCTGCTGACCGGCAACCAGATTGCGGCCTTGCTGACGTGGTACATCTGCGAGCAGCGCAAGAAGGCGGGCAAGCTGCCCGGCAATGCGGCCCTGGTGACCACGATCGTGTCCGGCGACTTGATGAAAGAGATCGCGCGGGCTCACGCCGTGGAGGTGCTGGAGGTGCTGACGGGCTTCAAGTACATCGGCGAGAAGGTGCGGGAGTTCGAGCAGGCGGGCACGCCGGGCTCGCCCAGCAAGATGTACATCTTCGGGGCTGAAGAGAGCTACGGCTATATGCCGGCGACGTTCACGCGCGATAAGGACGCGGTGACGAGTACGGCGTTCATCGCGGAGATGGCAGCGGTGGCGGCGGAGAAGGGCGACAGCCTTTACGACCTGCTGCTCGGACTGTTCCGGCAGTTCGGCTACTTCCAGGAAGGCACCAAGAACATCGCGATGAAGGGCAAGGAAGGGGCGGAGAAGATTCAGGCTATGATGACCCAACTGCGAACCTCGCCACCCACCACGTTCGCGGGCATCGGCGTGCGGACTATCGCGGATCTGATCACGGGCGAGGTCAAGGTTGCACGGACGGGCAAGGTGGTTGGCAAGTACGATCTGCCTTCCAGCAACGTGATGCTGTTCACGCTGGAGGACGGCACGAAGGTCATCGGCCGGCCTAGCGGTACGGAGCCGAAGATCAAGTTCTACGTGCTCACGCGAGCCCCTGGCGAAGATCTGGCCAAGGCGCAAGAGGCCTGTACCGGACGAATCAACACGATTTTCGAAGAGGTCGTGCGCCTGGCGGACTGAGCGCAGGTGTAAGCAGCCTCGGCAACCGACAGGCGCTTGGCCAGTTGGCCGACCATCACCGTCAGGCCCGCCGAGTACGGCCGCACCGCTTGACGGCAAACCTCCTCAGCACACAAAAAGAGGCCGCCCGGACTCACCGGACGACCTCATGTCTTTCTCCAATCTGGCTAATAGCTATGGCTCATAGCTCAGAGCTCAGAGCGCTCACAGCTTCTTCATCACCCTCCCTTGGCATTGCCAAGGATCGCCTCGACCGCCAGTTCCGCCGGCATGTTGATGGTCGAGCCGAGGGCTTGGCTGGCAGCAGTGCGGAGCTTGAGGTCGGGCTCGGACTTGGCCTGCTCGATCAACTCCTTGACCAGTTTGTTCGGCAGACGATTGCCAAGATAACGGGCGGACTCCGCCAGCGACGCGAAAGCCGCGATCCGCAACGTCGGCGTTTGCTGGCTGGACAGGGCCACCTTGGCGATGGCCGGCTGAGCAGTCGCGGTGTTCAGCAGTGCCAATACTCGCGTTGCGGCAATCCGCACCTCTTCCGAAGCGTGCGTGTTCAGCGCCGTGACCAAGGCCTTCTCCGCAGCCGCCGGATCGAAGATCGGCGAGTTGTTCGACGCGATCCACTGCAGAGCCCGACTCGCCAAGAGCGAGAGCTTGACGCCATCCTCGGCACTCAGCGGAGTGTAGCCGTAGTTCGGCCCGATCTGCTCGGCCTTGGCGGTCAGCAGGTCCGCCGGCGATTTGCCCGGCACCACCAGCACGCGACCTACGCGACCGTCGGCGTCGGCGACCTGATCGGCCACCAGCATGCCGCCTTCCTTCACGTAAACCACCACGGGAGCCAAGGCATAACGCTCGTCCTTGGCCAGCACGCGAAGTGCCTCCACCGGGCCGGGGCGAGCGATGTCGCTGGCGATGAATATCGCGTCGAGCTGGTTGACCTGCCTGGCAGCCTCGGCCAAGGCAAGCGGCAAACTGCCGGCCGTGACGACCTTCGCACCGGCCTTGGTCAGGTCGGCGGCGATTGTGTCGGCCAGCGCCTTGTCCGGGTCGACCACCAGGTAGCTCTTCTGACCGCTGACCGAATAGGCTGACGCCAACACCGGCACGACCTCGTTGTCACCGGGGAACGGCTGCTTGGGCAGCACTCGCCCCAGCACCAACGCGGCCCGGATGCGTGCGAGCTGATCGGGGAAGCGAAGTGCCTCAGCCAACCCGGGGCCCTTGCCGTACACCGTGTTAGGATTGGCATTGACCGCCAGCCCCGCGATGGCGCCCAGCACGACCGGCCGATCCAGATCCTTCAGCCCCCGGGCGAGCACCATGCCGCAGCACTCCGCACCGGCTCGTGCAGCCAACGCCGACCCGCGGAGCAGATCGTCCGGCTGGGTGGCATCGTCGACCACAGCCTTCTCGGCCGACTCGACGTTCAGGCCAAGCCGCGACTCACGACGAAAATCGGCGGCCAGCCACAGGGCCAGCGTGTCCGTCTGCTTGGGACTTATGGCCAGCGACGCTCGACAGCACTTCATGGCCATGACCATGCAGAAGATCTGCCGGGGCACGTCGATGGGCTTGAGGCTGTCGCCGTTGACCACCCAGACGTTGGCCCGCGGCTCGTTGCGGTCGGGGCAAAGCGAGTCTTCCTCGGCGTAGTAGGCCTCGGCCAGGTCCTTGAAGAGCACCGGAGCCGGAGCGTCCTTCACTCTGGGGTCGGCCACCACGATGGCCCGGATTGCTTCTGTGGCTGAATGACGGACGGCCTCGTTGGCCTTGGCGTCGGTCGCCACCCGCTTGAGGTACGGCAGAGCCTCCGGGTAGCCAAGCTGGCCGAGGGCTTCAGCGGCGAAGCGCTGAGCGTTTGCGTCGGGGACGGACAGAGCCACGGTCAGCGGATTGACCGCCGGCTTGCCCAGACGCGGCAGAGCGCGAATGACATAAGGCTGCAGGTTCTGCTGGCGCGGGTCGGCCAGCACGGTGACCATGGCGGGCACCGCGTACTCGCCCGAATCAATCAGCCGCTCGAGGCCGGTGGCCTGCTCGGTAGGATTGCCGGCGAGCATCTTGATGCTGGCGGCGATCTGTTCGGGGTCCATACGCTTCTGGCGATGGGCCTCGCGAATCAGTGCCATCACTTTGCCGGCATCATCGCCGATAGTGCTGTTGGTGATGAGCGTGATCAAGGTGTCGATCGCGGCCGGCCGCTCCTTGCAGAGCTCCACGATAGTCTCAGCCGCCTCCTTGGACAGCGGATTGACGTCGGGCCGCTGCAGCAGGCTCTTGGCGTGAGCCTGGGCAAAGTCGAACCGCCCGATGATGGCAAAGTGCAGGAAGTTGAGGAAATCACTGCGAATGCCGTTGTCCGCCGCCGCCTCTGCGGGAGCGTTCTCCGCAGCCTTTTCCTCAGCCGCGGCACCGCTCGCCGCCGCAGCCTCGGGCTTCTCGGCGGTCGCGTCGGCGGTATTGTTGGCATCCACGCTGACGGTGTCCGCCTCAGGCTTGGCTTCCTGTGCCCACGCGGACGGGCAGGTCATCGACAGAGTAACCACAATAGCCAAAGCGACGGAGTAACCGCTCGCCAGCCACCATCGTTGCATTCGAAACCTCCGTTCGGGAGATCGCCGCCCGCGGGGGAACCCGGCGGCATCCTCGGCATGGGCCAGACACGGCAGGACCACGGGGATAAACAACTCGCGGGGGTCAGGCCCCCACCTCAGATCTCACGGGCTCTCGCCCACCTGGAACCTCGCGGCGAAAAATCGGCGCACATCACGCACACCGTCTGCCGGAGGGGAGCACCTTTAGGCCGCCGCCACACAAAAAAACGCACGCCCTTAAGGTAATACAACCGCTGTCGAGCCAAGTTCGGATTATAAGACAAGCCCGGCTTGCGTCAATCCTGGGGGGACCTATAGAAGAAAGCCCCCTCGGCGACTTGGATGCCGAGAGGGCTTGAGGAGGTCTAAATGGTGTTCGCGGGCGGCCGTCTTGGCCGAATCTGGCAGCCGATCAGGCCGACACACTCATACCCCGAAGCACGTCCATCAGACGGTTCACGGTGACGTCAATCTTGTCGGAGGTCTCGTAAGTTCCGTCGGCGATGGCCTGCCGGATCTCGGCCACACGGCTGGCTCGAATGTTGGAATCAGAGCCAAGTTCGCTGAGGATCCGGCCGGTTTCCGAGATTTCCAAGCTGTCCTGAGGCTGCTCCTCAGCAACACCTTGCTTGGCCGGTGGCGGACGCTGCCCGCTCAAGCTGGCTACCTGGCCGGTGGACGGAATGGGAGGAATATCGTTCATGAAGCCCTCTTACTGGGGAGGCCCCGGTTGACCGGTTGGCGATCCTCCGTGAGCACCTCGCCCTGAATCCCTCGGAAGGCCTGTACCTCCGACAGGTGGATCTTCCGCGCCGGACGTAACTTACGTCACGGCTCTGTCGTGTTTTCGGGCATTCCTCCGTGAAAACCCTGCCGACTCTGGTCCCGCAAGCCGATACCAGTGGCTGGCTGCTCCATCAGCCCGTACAAATGCGAGTCCCTTCGCAACAGTACTGTTATCGACGATCCTCTCGGACCTTCTTTAGGATTTTGGTTCGGCAGGACGAGAACTCGCCCAACTTTCTTGCACTGTTTGTAGTATGTTCGCACTCCCTAGGCACTACATCTAGTACCAAAGGGCCATCAGCGGGTCTACGGGCAGCAAACCGCCTGCGAAATTATTCGCACTCGACCAGCACCCGCTCGCTTGGCTGCAGATCGCCGTGCATGTAGCGATCACGCTCAACCTCTTGCAGTTGATGGAGATACGCCAGCAGATCCTCCTGTTGAAAGTCGGCCAGGAAATCCGGCTGGGCCGTGGGATTGATACGACGAATCAGATCGATAGCTTCTCGCTTGGTCATCTTTGCACCCGAAGGTATTGCCTGCGCCCGTTGAATTGCCGCGTTCGCATGGTCTCGAACGCCCGGAATGGAATATCGGCGGGCAGGGGCGAATGGCTTTAAGTTTCGTGTATATCAAAACTTGCGCGTAGACGCGCAAAACGTGCGCTGTGCCTTGACCGGCTGGAAGCCGGTCCCACACGAAGAGAAGACGAGCCGTGGCTCAATTGACACGGGTGGCAAGCGGAGAACCGAGGCGGATGTCGCGAAAGTGAATTTCGTTGGCTTCGCCACGGTGCAGTTGGAGACCGATCAGGCCGGCGCGGCTGTCGCTATCGGCTTGGCGGAACTGGGCGGCGGTTAGACCGTTGACTGTGACGGTCAGTTGGGGGCCGACCGCCTCGACGATAACATCGTTCCAGCCATCGGGGATCACGGCCCGGGCCTGCTCGGCAGTCAGACCGCCGGTTTGCTGCCTTTCGCCATCGCCGTAGTTGAAGACGCTGCCCCATTTGCCGGCGACCAGTTCGACTTGCGGGCCCTTCATCGGTCGCGCGGCCTCGGCGGGCTCGGTGGTGCTGCGGACCTGGACGCCGCTGTTGCCCCAGACAAGACGGAAGGAGAGCCTCAGCGTGAAGTCCCCGGCGGGATCGCGGCGAACAATGAAGCTGTCCCGCGGCAGGCTGGTAGCGCGACCGACAAGTTCGCCGTTTTCAACCGTCCACAAGGCCGGGTCGCCGGTCCAACCGGACAGGTCGCGGCCGTTGAACAGCAGCTTGTAGCCGGCCAGGCTTTCCGAGTGCGTTAGCTGGTTATGCACTGAATCAGCCAGCAGGCCACCGGCCCAGCGGATGCCGTTGTGCAGCAGGCTGATGAACGGCTCGCTCTGCTGCGAGGCGGCGCCATGGCCGAACGTCGTGACAAATATCCGCCCTTTACCATAGCGCTTGACCCACACCTGCGGATCGGGGCCGGGCCGCAGTCGGCCGGCATTGTCGTGCCGAGGTTCAGCGGTTTCGGCAAGAACGATGTCGCTGGGATCGCGCTGATCGACGAGATAAGGCTCATCAGTGATGGTGAAGCGGTCACCGACGCCAAGCATGGCTGCATGTGAAGGGTCGAGCACCACCACGTCGTAGGTGGTGTACTTGTCGTGGGTCTCGACATGCCCGCCGACCATCTTTCTCCACTCTGGCCAATCGACGTAGCTCCAGAGCGAACAGTGCATGACGACCAGGCCTTTTCCGGACTGCACGTGATGAATGACCGCCTGCTTGAATTCCTCGCTGAGTTGCGGTCGCTGGCAGTCGTTGAAGATCAGCACGCGGTAGGGCTCAAGCTGCTTGGCGCTCAGGCTGAGCACATCGGTGTTGACATCGACATCGACATCACCGCGGCGGTTGAGTGTGTCGGCCAACTCGAAAGGCAGTGTGGTGTAGTCGTGTGCTTGGCCGCCCACGATCATCAGCGCCTTCATCGGATGGTAGGAGGGCGCACAGCCGACGCTCGCAACGAAACCCGCAGCCAGGCAGAGCATCGCCGCAGATCGGCGCCGCCGCGATGCGAAAAGAAGAGCAGGCGAGCCCATTTGACGAGCATCAGCGTTCATCAGTTGCCCT
>JBJKSL010000472.1:0-11476 GCA_046704145.1 Phycisphaerae bacterium | reverse complement strand
CGGGGGCAGAGCCCCCGCCCGAGAGCGGGGCGGCTCTTCTTCGCGGAGACGCCGCCGTTCTTGCTTTTTGTGGAAGCTCTATTCTTGCCGGCGGCCGAGTTGGCGGTGGCTGGTGGGGCAGCCGGTGGGGCGGTGGTCGACTTGGCCGAAGCCTGCTTGGTTTTGCGGGTTGCCTGCTTCTTTCCCACGACCTGGCCCCGATTCCGCGCCCCATGACTACAGGCTTTCGCCCCGCTGGAGCGTGCACAGATTTTTGCCACAGGCTGTCAGAGGACTGACGTCAGCATGGGATCAAACCACATTTGCCGGCCGTTGTCCAACTGAAGCGTCAAGCCGCCGAAAGGATCGACCGCGACGGTGCGGCCGGTGTAATCGTGCTGTTGATATCGCAGGTTGATGCGTTGGCCGATGGGCTCGGCCAGTGTCAGCCAGGCCTCGTGCAGTTCCGGGTCCTCCGGCCAGTCAGACCGGCTGAGTCGTTGATCCAGACGCATCAGCAGAGCCCGGGCGACGGCAACTCGATCGATGGCATGCGAGGCGGCCAGTTCGAGCGACGTTGCAGCGGGAGCGATCTCCGGCGGGAAGTGGCCGGCGTGTTGCAGACAATTGATCCCGAAGCCGAGAACCCACGCGCGCACACTGCCGGACAGGGCCTTGGATTCGATCAGGATGCCGCCGAGTTTCTTCCCGTTGATCCGCAGGTCGTTGGGCCATTTGATGGCCGGGCGGATTTCGGTCACCTGGGCGATAGCTTCACAAGCGGCGACGGCGGCCAGGACGGTCAGCCGACCGGCGATGGTCTGTGCGGCGTTCGCATCCCGCGGTTTCCGGCGAGACTCCTCGGCCCGGCGGCCTTGCGCTGCCTCAATCGCATCGATGTTCTCGATCACTGCCACGCTGCACAGGATGCTCGCTCCGCGGGGGGACAACCATGTGCGGCCCTGGCGGCCGCGGCCGGCGGTTTGCTGCTCGGCGAGAATAACCAACCCGTCGACCGGCGTTTGGGCGGAAGCATCCAGCACCTCTGAATTGGTACTGGCCACCTGGTCGAACCAACGGATTTCTCGGCCGATACGCCGGGGCGTCCAACCCGTGCGCAACTGCTCGTCACGTGTTCGGCTCGTCGGATGCATATGGCCGCAAGTATACTCGCTGGACCGTGCCACAGCCCAACGCGGACGGCGGCCGACCGTCAGACAGGGCCGCTCTTGTTTCCTTTTTGGGCAATTTGGCGGGAAATTTGGTGGTGATTGACGCAAATTCAAAACCCGCTACGGCCACGCCCTCGCGGCCATGCGGTACCATATGTTCCCAGGAGATGGAATTCAGCCCGCAATGAGTTAAGCTTATCAAGTTGATCGGCCATTCGCGGCTGAAGGGGTCAATCTCCGCTGTGCCCAACAAGGCATCGGCTGTTCTGTACGGCTTTGCGGGTGCTCGCAGACGCCGGCTGTACTCTTACGATGGATGTGACAAAATGAGCTACGCTATTCCGAAATTGGCTAAGGCGGGAAAGGTGAAGAAGAACCAGGTGCTGTTGGTGGCCAGCGGCGATCTGCGTCTGGCAGCCAATCAGCAGTGCTGGGCGGCACAGAAGGCCATGGAGGACGCACTGCTCAAGGCGGTGGCCGACGAGGGCTACGAACTCGTGCGTGCCCACCCCTACAAAGCCGACGAGGGCCACGGCTTCATCGGCTCGCAGAAGGAGGGCATGGACGTCTTTCGCAGTATCGACCCCAAGGCCCCGCTGATCGTGGCCGAGGCGGTCTGGCAGTACTCGCATCACGTGCTGCCCGGGCTCATCACGCATCGTGGGCCGATCTGCACCATCGCCAACTGGTCGGGGCAGTGGCCGGGCCTGGTCGGCATGTTGAACCTGAATGCCTCGATGACCAAGGCTGGCGTCAAATACTCGACGCTTTGGAGCGAGGATTTCACCGACGAGTTCTTCCGCAAGGGGCTGCGCAAGTGGCTTAAGAACGGCTCGGTCAAGCACGCCACCAAGCACGTGACCAAGTTCAGCAAGGTCAAGGTCAATGGCGCGGAGCGCAAGCTCGGCGAAGCCCTGGCCGCCCAGCTCCAGCGCGACAAGGCCATCATGGGCATCTTCGACGAGGGCTGCATGGGCATGTACAACGCCATCATCCCTGACGATTTGCTCATGGACGTCGGCGTCTATAAGGAACGGCTAAGCCAGTCGACCCTGTGCTACGAGACTTCGCAGGTCAGCGATGAGGAGGCCGGCGCCGTCCGCAAGTGGATGCAGGATCGCGGCATGAAGTTCGTGACCGGCCCAAACCCGGAGCAGGATCTGACCGACGATCAGATCCACACCCAATGCAAGATGTACATCGCCGCCATGCGCATCGCGGACGATTTCGGCTGCTCGCTGATCGGTATTCAGTACCAGCAGGGTCTCAAGGACATGCTGCCGGCCAGCGATCTGGTCGAGGGCATGCTGAACAACGCCGATCGTCCGCCGGTCCGCAGCCGCGACGGCAAACGCGTACTCTACGAGTGCGAGCCGCTGCCGCACTTCAACGAGGTGGACGAGTGTGCCGGCCTCGACGGACTCATGACCTATCGCGTACACAAGGCCATGGGCCAGCCGGTGGAGAACACGCTGCACGACGTGCGCTGGGGCGACTGGGATCAGTCCGGCACGGTGAAGGATTACGTGTGGGTCTTCCTCATCAGTGGGGCGGTGCCGCCGGCACACTTCATCGGCGGTTGGGCGGGCGCGTCCAGCGAGCGACAGCCGGGCATGTACTTCCGGCTGGGCGGCGGCACGCTGAAGGGCGTCAGCAAGCCGGGCGAGATCGTCTGGTCCCGCATCTACGTCGAGGACGGCAAGCTCAAGATGGACCTCGGCCGCGCCGGCGTGGTCGAACTACCCGAGGAAGAGACCAACCGCCGCTGGCAGGCCACCACGCCGCAGTGGCCGATCATGCACGCGGTGTTCTACGGTGTCAGCCGCGACGAGTTCATGGCCAGGCAGAAGGCCAATCATATTCAGGTGGCCTACGCTAACAGCGCCGCCGAGGCGGACAAGGCCATGCTCGCCAAAGCCTCCATGGCAGAGGCCCTGGGCATGCAGGTGCACATATGCGGCACTCGCAAGAACGGTAAGAAGTGGTGAACTTTCACGTGGGGCCGGCATCTTGCTGGTCCACACATCAGAGGAAAGAATGAGTATGCAGTTCCTGAAGAAACTCAGCGAAATCGCCGGCGTACCCGGACGCGAAGAACGCGTTCGCGATCTGATTCTCGCTCAAACCAAGGGCATGTGGGACGACACGCGTCTGGATGCGATGGGTAATCTCATCTGCCATAAGAAGCCGGGCAAGGCCGCGGGCAGGAAGAAGGCCCCCAAGGTGCTGATCGCCTGCCATATCGACGAGATCGGCTTCTATGTCCGCGGCATCGACGACAAGGGTCGGCTGCGCGTGCAGAACGTCGGCGGCTTCGATACCCGCAATCTGTTCGCTCGCCGCGTGCTCGTGCAGGGACGCAAGGATCTACTCGGCGTCATGAACCCCGGCGGCCGACCCATCCACATGGCCAGCGAAGAGGAAAAAAAGAAGATTCCTGAAGTGTCGGAGTTTTACGTCGACCTCTTCCTGCCCAAGGAGCAGGTCGACAAGCTCGTGCGCGTGGGCGACCCGGTCACGCTCGTGCAGCAGCTCGAGCAGATCGGCGATGTCGTCAACGGCAAGTGCCTGGACAACCGCGTGGCCAGTTGGGTCGCGATCAACGCCATCCGCAAGGCCGGCAACAAGAATAGCTACGATATCTATTATGCCGCGACAGTGCAGGAAGAGGTCGGCTGCCGTGGTGCCGGCCCAACCGCTTTCGGCGTCGATCCGGACATCGCCATCGCCGTTGATACCACGCTTGCGTGCGACACGCCGGGCGTCGATCCGGTCGATTCCATCACGCAGCTCGGTAACGGTGTGGCCATCAAGGTGCTCGACGGCGGCTCGATCAGCGACCGCGGCCTGGTTGACGATTTCGTCGCGCTCGCCGAAAAGAAGAAGATCGCGCATCAACTCGAAATCCTGCCCCGCGGCAGCACCGATGCCTCCAGCATGCAACGCGTCCGCGGCAGCTTCCGCACGATCACCATCTCAATCCCGACGCGGTACATCCATACGATTTGCGAGTCCGCACACAAGAAGGATCTGGAGGCGGCCGTGAACCTGCTGGCTGCTTGGCTGACGGCATAGAAGAGTTGCCCACAGATCAAGCAGATCAAGCAGATCGGAATGAATACAGATTTGAGATTCTGCATCGGTCTTCGCTCTTGATCCGTTCTATCTGCGTCATCTCCGGGCAAAGACTCTTTCAGCCCTTCTTGGGAGGAAGCTGAGCGTGGACAAGATCCATGCCATCATCAAGCAATACTGGGGCTACGACACTCTGCGGCCGTTGCAGCATGAGGCCATGACCGCAGCGGTGCAGGGGCGGGATTGTCTGGCGGTGTTGCCTACCGGTGGCGGAAAGTCGCTGTGCTATCAGGCCCCGGCCATGTTGGCTGACAAGCTAACCGTGGTCGTCTCGCCTCTGATCGCGCTCATGAAGGACCAGGTTGACGGCCTGAACGCCCGCGGTATCCCCGCAGCATTTATCAACAGCACTCTCGACGCCGCGGACAAACGCCGCGTAGCGGCCGGCATGCGCAGCGGTGAGTACAAGCTGGTCTTCGTGGCTCCCGAGCGCTTCGCCAGCGAGATGTTTACCGATTTCCTCCAATCCGTCGGCGTCGGCGCGTTCGCCATCGACGAGGCTCACTGCATCAGCCACTGGGGCCATGATTTCCGTGAGGACTACCGCCGACTGGGCGAGCTTAAGCGACGATTTCCACAAGCCTGCGTGCACGCCTTCACCGCGACAGCCACGCCACAGGTGCGCAAGGACATCGTCGAGCAACTCGGCCTCAACGACCCCCTGCTGCTGGTCGGCGATTTCTTTCGACCGAATCTGCGCTATAGCGTGCAGCGCCGCAACGACGCGTACACCGACGTGCTCAAGGCCATCCGCGAGCGCAAAGGACAGGCCGGCATCGTCTACTGCATTCGTCGAGACGACGTGGACGGCCTTGCTGCCGGGCTGAAGTCCGCGGGCGTCCGGGCCATCGGCTACCACGCCGGCATGAGCGACGACGTCCGCACCGCCGCCCAGGACGCCTTCGCCGCGGGCGAGGTGGACGTGGTGGTCGCGACGGTGGCCTTCGGCATGGGCATCGACCGGGCCGACATCCGCTTCGTGATTCACGCGGCCATGCCCAAGTCCATCGAGCACTACCAGCAGGAGACCGGCCGCGCCGGCCGCGACGGCAAACCCGCCGACTGCATCCTGTTTTACTCCGGCGCCGACCGCGAAACGTGGGAATACATCATCGAGAAGAACGAAACCGCCGACCTCGAGAGTAAGTTGGCGATGCTCGAGGAGATGTACCACTTCTGCCGCGGCATGGTCTGCCGGCATCGCAAGCTGGTGACATACTTTGGTCAGAAGTGGGAGCGTGAAAACTGCGAGGCCTGCGACGTGTGCAGCGGCAGCGTGGAGGTGGTCGACGACTCGACGGTCATCGCCCAAAAGATCATGTCCGCGGTCGTGCGTACGGGTGAGCGCTTCGGCCCCGGTTACGTGTCCGACGTTCTGCTGGGCGACTCGACCGAAAAGGTGCTGGCTCGCGGCCATCAGAACCTCAGCGTCTTCGGGTTGCTTGCCGATTCTCGCAAGCCGCAGATCATGACCTGGATCGATCAGCTGTGCGACCAGGGCTGCATGGCTTTCGAGGGCGAATATCGCGTGCTCAAGATTATGCCCCCAGGCTGGGATGTGCTGCGCTCGCAGGGCGAGGCCAAGTTGACGACGCCCACCGGCAAGCGCCGCCGCAAGTCAGTAAGAGTGCGGAAGTCGAGCGGCCCCGATTTCGGCCCGGGACTGCCTGTAAGCAAGAACGCCGCATCCGCGGTCGCCAAGCCGCTGGATGCTGCGGCTCGCCAACTCTACGATCGGTTGCGTATCCTCCGCCGCGAGATTGCCGAGGAGAACAACATTCCCGCCTTCATGGTCTTCAGCGACAAGACGCTTCGCGAGATTGCCCGCGCCGCTCCAACCAGCGAATCCGCCCTGCTCGACATCAAAGGCGTGGGCCCCGCCAAGGCCGATGCTTTCGGCAGCCGCGTGCTGGCGGCAGTACGCTCGCAGGCCACTGGTTAAGAATGTGCTCATAGACAACCCAGCGCGGGCGTTGCCTGAGCCGCAAGGAGGAAGAAACCTGCGAACCACAAAGACACAAAGACACAAAGACACAAAGGCACAAAGAAGACACAGTCTGCTCTTCTTTGTGTCTTGGTGTTTTTGTGGTTGATCATCTCTAATGGCAGCGACCCGCGGAGAGTCAAACCACGCGTCTTCATCTGTGTCAATCTGTGTAATCTGTGGGCAGCTCTTCTTGTCGCCTCAGTGCTTCAGTTGAATGGCGCAGAAGAATTGGCGGGAACGCAAAGACACGCGAATGCGTGTTATACCGATTACATTTAAAACTCGTGCCCGCCGCGGCGTCCCAACACCGTGCGTAATAGACCTATGGGCACGTCGCCGCGCGCAAGAGGAGCGGATGCGTATTACTCCCTCGCTGCGACCAGGCTGATGGCAAAGAAGGCGGCCGCCGCCAGAACGATCACCGCACCGGTGCCGACACGGCCGAGAGCGTCGGAGAAGGACGCCATGGTACCGGCTACGCTGGCCAGCAGGGCAATGGCCGTCGCCCACCAGAACATGCCGGTCATGCTGCGGGCCAGGTTGCGGGCCGTCGCCGCGGGCACTACCAGCAGAGCGGTCACCAGCAGGATGCCGGCCGTGCGAATCAAGGTCATGATCACCAGGGCCAGCAGCATCGAAAAGACATAATCGTAAACGCGGACTTTGATCGAGCGACTGTGAGCCAACTCGTCGTTCAGCCCGATCAACATAAGCGGGTTGAAGCTCACCAGCATGAAGACCAGCATGGTCAGGGCCAGGACCGCCGACATATATAGGTCAGCATCATCCAACGTCAGGATAGAGCCGTAGAGATACTTGTTGAACTCAGAGGCCTTGTCCGGCGAGGTGGTGATAATCGCAATGCCAACGGCTACGACCGTGCTGAAGAACACGCCGATGACCGTATCGTTGGACAGGTCCGTCCGTCGCCGGACGATGGCGATGCCCAGGCCCACGAGTACACCGAATGCCACCATGGCGATGCGCGGATCGAAATCAAAACCGGTAAAGGCATCGTGCAGCAGGAAGCCGAAAGCCACGCCGGCAAACGCCGAGTGTGAAATGGCGTCGGAGAAGAACGCCATCCGAAAGTTGACCACCTTCACGCCGACGGCCGCACACATGGGCGCGATCAGCAGGCATTCCAGGATGGCCCGCTGCATGAACGTATAGTGTTGCCAGGCCGCAGGCATGAGGGCGCGTATGCCGTGTTCCAGCGTGGGCAAGGCCTGCGTCGACCACCAATCAAATCCGGGCAACATGGCTAGCATCCAACTACTGTCTCCCTGCTTACTGCTTTCTCATTTGTCATGATGCTCGTGTCCGCACGGCGTTGTGTGCGAATGGCCCTCGTGCGAGCCGCAATGAGCGTATAGTTTCGCGTCCTGTTGATAGAGGGCCCGCAGGTTCTCTGCCGTAAGCGTGCTGACCGCATCGCCCTCGCACTGCACCGTTTTGTTCAGGCAGATGACGTACTTCGCGTGCTGGGTCACGATGCTAAGATCGTGGCTGACCAGCAGCATGGTATAGCGGCCCTCCGCCTCCAGCGAAGCCAGCAGGTCGCAGAACAATTCCTCGCCCGCCACGTCCACGCCCGAGACCGGCTCGTCCAGCAGCAGGATGTCCGGCTCGTCGCTCAAGGCCATGGCCAGCAGCACCCGCTGCAGTTCGCCGCCGCTTAGTCGGCCGAGACGTTTGCGTTCCCAGCCGCTGCCGCCCACGCGAGCGAGTTGCTCGGCTGCGATCTGCCGCGACCGTCGGCGGTGCCCGAGCCAGATCGGCCTGCGCTGCAGACCGGAGCATAGAAAATCGAGCACGGTCATGGGCATGCCGCGATCGAAATCGAGTCGTTGCGGCACGTATCCGATCCGCAGAGGCTCGCCGTCGGGGCCCCGGCCGATCTGCACCATGCCGGAGTAAGGCACGAGCCCCATCACCGCTCGCAGCAAGGTGGTCTTGCCAGCGCCGTTAGGCCCGATGATCGCGTTGAGCACGCCAACCGCGGGCCGGCAGGTCACGCTGGAGAGAATCTGCACCCCGCCCAGCGTCACCGATACATTCGCCAGACCCAGGGCAAAGCCTTCAGATGGTGCTCGTGCAGTTGAAGTCATGAGTCTCTTATCTCGTGTAGGACCGGCGTACGCCTTTAGCGCGAGACTTCACTAAAAGCCACGGGTGCTCCCAAAAGCCACGGGTGGAGCGAAGGGCACAGCCCGTAGCGGAACCCGTGGGTAACCGCCTGACCACGGAAACCTGCTCAAGACCGCAGCATCAGTCCACGGATCCGCTCGAAGCCGCCCCCGCACCCAACGCCTCCTGCAGCGTCGCCAGGTTACGTTCCATCATAGCCTCATACAACCTCGTCACCGGCACGCTGGCCGGCACGTTCGCATCCTTCACCGACGTAATCGTGCTCAGCGGGTACACCCGCACGCCCGCGTCGCGTCCTATGGTGGCCGCCTCTCTATCGCCCGAGCCGAACTCCGAGAAGATCGCCGCTGCATGCTTGCTGCGAACGGTGTCGATCGCATGGGCCATCTCCGCAGCCGATCCAGTCTCGCCAGGGATGATGTGTACGGTTGCGACCACCTTCAAGCCCAGGTCGCGAGCCAGGTAATCAAATGCCGGATGGCCGGTCGCGATGTTGCGGTTTTTGAAACTCTGCGCAGCCTTCGCCATCTTATCGGCCAGCAACTGCAATCGTGCGGCGTACGCCTCCGCGTTGGCACGATAGCGGGCTGCATACTGCGGGTCGACCTCGCCCAGCTTACGGCCGAGCGTTCGCACCTGCTTGATGGCCTGCCGCGGCGACATCCAGGTGTGCGGATTGATGTCCGACTCGACTTCTTCGTCCGCGTGATGGTGACCTGCCTGCTCGGCCTCTTCCTCGTGCATCTGCGCTTCGCTCAGGTGCAGCAGGTCGCAATCATCCGACACGGTCAGCACCGGGGCCTTGGGATTGGTCTTCTTGAACTGGTCGAGGAACGGCTCGACGCCCAGGCCGTTGGCCACCAGCACGTCGGCGTCGCTGATTTTCTTGAGGTCCTCACCAGTCAGCGAGTATGAGTGCGGGCAGGAGGTCTCCCGCGTGACCAGCACATCCAGCGCGACGCCCGGCACGCCTTGGATGACGTTGGCGGCGAAGATTCTCATGGGCAGGAAGGTCGCCAGCACGTGCAGCCGCGCCGGCGGAGCTTTCGGCGGTGCCTTGCCCGGCCAGATGGCGTCCAGGATGAAAAAGAACCCCACGAACGCCACCAGCACCAGCGGCCAGCGAATCCGGCGACGAGATGTCTTATGCTCCTCGGCCATCAGCCACCCTTACCCAAAGAGACGGAAAAGCTCCTCTCCCTATAATGCTACGTACGTGTGTATTACATTGTCAACGGGACGGGGGTTCGCCCCGGCCGACGGGTTTTGTTGTTCCCCGCAACCGGTGCTGGTGGGCAACAACGGCAGGTGAGGCACTCCCGGTGCGGCACGGCGGCCGAGGCATAGGCCTAAGCTTCGTACTCTCATGGAATTAGAGCAGTTCGCGAATGCGCGCAGCATCTGGAACAGCCCAACGGGCATGTTGTACTAGCGATGCCGTTCTTTGGAATATGCATAGCTCGACCTGAACCCGCGGCTGACGACAGAACGGCCACCCCGTTTCTGACGAATCGAACCCACCGATTCTGTCTACCGGACACATCCATTTTGACAAGACGAACCCACCGCAAGGCGGCGCCCCCTATTGCACAACTGCCTATGTATAAGAGGGTTACGTGTTGTTGGCTGCGTGATCGAGGGCGAGCGAGCGTGGGTTGTCAGACTCCGACACCCGCCGTGGCCTCCCGTTGGCCGATGGCTACGCCTTTGCCGCCGCCTCGAGTTGATACTTGACCCTGCCGCCGACGATGGTCGTCACTGCCCGGCCGCGGACGGCCCAGCCGTCGTACGGACAGTTGCGGCTCTTGGAGCGGAACTGCTTGACGTCCACCGTCCACTCCAGGTTGGGATCGATGATGGTCACGTCCGCATCGACGCCCGGTGCGAGCTTGCCCTTGGGCAGTGACAGCACCGCCGCCGGCCGAATGGTCAGCCGCTCGATCAGCGTCATCCAGTCCACCAGGCCCGGCTCGATCAGCGCCTTGGCATACAGCGGCAAGGCCGTCTCCAGGCCGATGATCCCGAAGGGGGCGTCGAGGAACTCCAGATCCTTCTCCTGCTGCTGATGCGGGGCGTGATCGGTCACCAGGCAATCGATCGTGCCGTCAGCTACGCCCTGGCGACAGGCATCGACGTCCCGCTGAGTGCGCAGCGGAGGGCTCATCTTGAAATTAGTGTCATACGTTCTGCACTCTTCGTCCGTCAGCAACAGGTGATGCGGGCAGATCTCGCAGGTCACCGGCAAGCCTGCGGCTTTCGCCTGCCGAACCAACTCCACCGACCGCGCTGTCGAAACGTGGCAAACGTGATAGCGTGCCCGCGTCTGCTCGACCAGCGTCAGGTCGCGTTGGATCATCAATTCCTCTGCGATGGGGTTCATGCCCGGCAATCCCAGCCGCACCGCAGCCTTTCCGCCATTCATGACCCCGCCGCCAACCATGGCCGGGTCCTCGCAGTGCTGCAGGATGGGCTTGTCGAACATGCGCACGTACTGCAACGCGCGGAACATCACCCCCGTGCTGGTGATGCCGCTGCCGTCATCGCTGAAGCCGACCGCGCCCGCCCGCACCATCTGACCGATCTCGGCGAGTTCCTCGCCCCCTCGGCCTTTCGTCACCGCTCCGATCGGATACACGTTGCACAGCCCGGCCCGGTCGGCCTGCCGGTAGACGAATTCAACGGCCGTCTCGTTGTCCAACGCCGGATTGGTGTTCGGCATGCAGGCCACGCTGGTGAAGCCGCCCGCCACTGCCGCCGCACTGCCGGTCGCGACGGTTTCGGCCCCCTCGTTGCCCGGCTCGCGAAGGTGCACGTGAATATCGATCAACCCCGGACAGACGAGCATGCCCTCCGCCTCGACGACCTCAGCCGCTGATGCGCTGATTGTGCGCGAGATCTGCTCCACCTTGCCGCCCGCCAGCAGCACGTCGCCCACCATGTCGATGCCGCTTGCCGGGTCGAGAATCCGTCCGCCCTTGATGAGGATTGTGTCGTTCATACTTTGCCCTGCCGAGACAATGTCCAGTATTCGCAACCGTCAGAGGTTTGGTCA
>JBJKSL010000471.1:0-3151 GCA_046704145.1 Phycisphaerae bacterium | reverse complement strand
CGACGCTGCTGACTTTCTCAGACATCTGCGACGCCTGCTCGCGTGCACCTTGAGCAACCGACTCCTTGATGCCCTGCGCGGTCAGCCCTTGTCGCCGGGCCGCCTCCTTGGCCGCATTGGTGGTGGCTTGCGCCACTTCTCTGCCGCGTTGAAAGATGCCTTGGGCCGCTTGTTGGGCCCTGCTCCTGATGCGGCCTGCACGTTCGCCCAGCATGCGGCGTTCGCGTCTGCCTGATGGAATCATGAGCCCGATGAGAATTCCGACAGCCAGCGCTGAGACGCCGATCAGCAGCGGATAGTCGTTCACCATGTCGGATGCACGCTCCCTCCCGCGGTGCACTCCCGTGCGAGCGCGGTCCATGCCGCTACGGACCCGGTGCTTGATGCGCGAGGCCTGCTCGGAGACTTTGCTGCCGGCTTCCGACCTGCGTTCGCGCAGATTCTCGAACTTCTGACGCGACCACCCCGAAACTTTACGCGCGGTTTCACGCGCGGCTTCGGTTGGCGAGCTTTCCATGCCCATGCTTGGTTGTTCGGATGGCTGTTGTTCGGACATAGGTATGCCTTTCTCTTTAAGAGGTTGTGCTTTGGTAGAAGTGCCCGGAGCGGACATTTCCCGCTGCAACGCCGGCGAGGAGGATTTCTGGAAACCCTCGCGACGCAAGTGCAGCGGTGACGTTCCTTCGCGGGCGGACAACGTGGCTTTAGTACGATGTTGCATCACCAGCCAGGTGATTCCGGCTCCGATAGTCGCGAATGGCAGGGGATAGCGACCGATCTGCTGAGCCAGACGCTTGCCGGCCCCCTTGGCAATCTGAACCGCTCGGCTGGTGTCATGGCTGTCGTACAATTGAAGGAACTGATCGACCAGGTGACGCAGCCGGAGTTGCTCCGCCAAGGCATCGACAGTCTCGTCCATCTCTGCCCGCGTGTGCTCGATTTGCGACTTAATCTCGCTGGAATGCATGACGCCTGCTTTCACTTGAGCTTTGCCCTCACCCATTGCCCGTCCTCTTGTAGCGTTTTAAGGGTCTGCTGAGGGACGATTGAGTTCTTCGAGAGTCCGTTCAGCCCTTTGGACAGGAGGATTAGACCGACAATAACCACGACGACGCCCACAATCAGTGGGCCAAGCCAGAGGGAAACAAACGGTCCCACGCCTGCGGCGACCAGGATGTTGGTTATGATGAAGCTGGCCCCAAGCAACACAAAGAGAAAGCCCGCAAACGCGATGCCTCCGCCGATCCCGGCGGTCATCCCGTTGCGGGTGGCGGCTCGGGCCTTCTCCATGGTTTCGGCCTTGGCCAGGGCGATTTCCTGACGCATCAAGGTGGTCGTCTCGTCGCGCAGCTCCTTGATGAGATCGCCGATGGAGCGTTCATCACGCAGGCGCGCGCCCGCCGGTGCTTCCCCCTGTTGTCGTATATCAGGGCTTTGTACATCAACGGCCATGACTGCAAGTCTCCGTCTCTTTGAGGTCTCCTTGAGGTGTCGTACTCAGGGACCAGAGGGACCAAATCGATTGCTCGGCGGAATGTAGGTGCTCTCTTTTGCGCTTGGTTGACCGGGCTCTGGCTCGGGCAACATTGGTTCTCCCTCGGATTCCGATTGAGCCCCGGCTGCAGTACGACCAGAGGACCGCATTAACCGCGCCACGATCAGGCCGGCCACGAACATTCCGCCCACCACCAGGCCCGTCTGACGCCGTGCAACATATTCAGCATCGGGCAGGATGTCTGACGGCTCGCGTTCGTGCAGATACTCAGCAGCCTTCTCCAGCTTGCCGGCAAAGGCATGTGTGTACTCCGCCAAGGTGCGATCCCCGTCCGATTCCAGCTTGGCTCCCGTCTCGTGAACCGCGCTGGACAGCCGCCGCAACCCGGCGACGGCACGCTCCCGCTGATCCACCGCTGAATTGTGCAGCCCTTCCTTCAGTTTCTGTCGAGCCGTGTCCAGGCTCTGGCTGGCCTGGTCCTTCATGGACTGGAGGCCTTGCCGAGCTTTCTCCCAGGCATCTCCGTAGGCACTCTCGACGCCCTCGCCCGCGCCTTCCTGCGGCTGTTCTTCCTCGGGATGTTCTTGCGGATCGTGCGACGGATCCATTGATTTGCTCCTTCCGCGAATAGCATGCTCTGAACAGCGCGGGCCCTCTGCCTTTATGCTGTCAATTGATTGTAGGGCGGGTTTGTGCAGCGTTCGTAAAAGTATGTGGACGCTGTCTACGGCTCTACGGCCAACCACGCCTCGAGAACATGCCCTTTGGCCAAGACGTGGGTCAGCGCCCGGCTGCAGGCTCAGTCTACCCCCCATACACACTCGACACGCAAGACGCAAAGTTGTCCTCGCAGCACGCTCCGCAACGACATTCTGTCAGCGTGCGAGCTTCGTCTGACCCACATGCAGATCGCTACGTAAGCCTCTCCTTCAGGTGGCATGATGCGTGCAACGACGGCGAGTGAACACTGGGCAGCAACGCACCATAGGAGAAGGCATGAGATTTACTTGCTGGCGCGCGGGCGGAGCAGCTCTGTTTCTGTGGACGGCTGTATTAGCAGCCCCCGCACATGCCCACAATCAGGATGATGACCTCGGCCGGCAAAAGGTCCTCTTGGCCCAGATCCGGGCACAGCTCAAGAGGGCACACACGCTATGGGTTCGCACCATGGATCGGCGGCCGCCACCTTCGCAGATTGACATCAAAATCGCACCGCCGCCAATCTGGACCTGCCCGATGCATACCCAGGTGCGACAGGATCGGCCGGGCAATTGTCCGGTCTGCGAGATGACGCTGCAGCGGATCTCCAACCCTGAGGGCGCAACCACCCAACCGGCCACGACCGAATCCTTCGCTCTGGGGGATCTCTCTGCCGCTCCGTGACCTCCGTCCCGCTGTGCCGATACTTCACAACAGTAGAAAGCTGTCGGCGCAGAGCCCATCGAAAGAACATGATCGACCTGATTTAAGTCATGAACGCAAGGGCCTGTAATGAACTGGTGAACCTACAACCTTTGGAGTTCGCTTCTTTGGAGCGACAACTGTGGAGAACGGGTATGTCCGGTACGGAAGTTATTATTTCGTGGCTTAACGATGCACACTCTATGGAAGAGAGTCTGATTAACGTCCTCAAGAACCACTCGAGCGATGCAGCAG
>JBJKSL010000470.1:0-4960 GCA_046704145.1 Phycisphaerae bacterium | reverse complement strand
GAAGGGCCTCGCGGAACGCAAGCTCTGGGCCCCGCACTTCGCTGCCGACGGTCAACCGTGCCATGAAGGCAACCTGCTGCAGGACCTGGACGGGGACGGCACACCCGAAATGGTCGTGGACAGTTGGGATTTCAATCAGCCCATGTCCATCATCCGCATCATGCCGGGCAAGCAGCCCAAGTTTGAAGTCGTCAGGCTCGGCGGCCTGGGCGGTGGTCACGGCATCGTCGTCGGCGACATCAACGGCGACAAAAAGCCCGACATCATGACCCCGCATGGCTGGTTCGAGCAGCCCGCGAACAAACCCTGGAGCCAGCCCTGGAAGCTTCACAAGATCAACGTCGATCTCACCCATACCAGCGTGCCCGGCCTTATGGCCGACCTCAATGGCGACGGAAAGAACGACATCATTATTGGCCACGCTCACAACTTCGGCCTGTTCTGGCTGGAGCAAGGGCCCGTCAAAGATGGCGAGATCACCTGGATCAAGCACGACATCGACAACAGCTATTCGCAGATCCACTGCTTGGTCTGGGCCGACCTCGACGGTGACGGCCGGCAGGAGGTCATCACCGGCAAGCGCTGGCGCGGTCACGGCGACGCCGATCCCGGCTCGCACCAGCCCATGTGCCTGTTTCGTTATACGTGGGACAACAAGTCACAGAAGTTCGAGCGCGACACCATCGCCTTCGATGACGGCGTCGGCACCGGCATGCAGATCCGCATCGCCGACCTGGACAACGATGGCCGGCCGGACATCGCCGTCGCTGGCAAGACCGGCACCTATGTGCTACTCAACCGCGGTAAGTAGGCCAATCCGCTCGAGTGTTGTTCATTCGCGCGGAGCTAATCGCTTCTAGTTTCTGCCGCTTCCGACAATATCGGACTATGGCTCCAGCGCGCTATGCACACAAGTGCGAATGCTGATGACTTGTCTACAGACTCCCCCGCCGAGCGGCCGATATTCCTGTACGTAAGGATCGCCGTTTCGGGAGGGATCCCATGCAGGAACGCATCAGCCTTTGGCAAAACCTGTTCTATATTGGTTTGGTGGTGATGCTGCTGGCCGCCATCGCCTCGGCCACTGGCGAGTCCGCCGGTTCCCCGCTTTTGGCCGGCCTGCTGGCTCTCGGCGGGGTCCTGGCTCTGACCGCTCGCCTTTGGGTCAAGCACCTGCAGCACACCCTGCGCGAGCACACCAACCACCGCAGTCTCTGGGCCGCCCGCTAGGGCCGCATTCGTGAACCGCGTAGAGCAAAAGCTTTACGCGCAGCCCAATTCTCTGAGCTACTCCGGCTCCCACACCTTGGTCAGCAACAGCAGCGAAACCGTTCCGTCGATGATCGGCTCGTTGGTGGAAAAGTCGGCATAGCAGTCGTGGTACACGCCAACGTCGGATTGGAACCTCGCGTAGGGATCCTCGCCGAAGGAAGAGAATTTCAGGCTGTCGTTGATGTCCTTGTAGACCGGCCCGTCCACCAACCCCCCGACCGGAAGGATGCCCGCCAGGCGGTAGAACTGATGGTGGGGGTGCATCGAGCACACGCCGTCGTCCGGCACGCCGATCACGAAGGATACGCCCCAGGGGTTACGGCCGAAGATCCAGTCGCGGGCCTCGGTGGCCAGCGGACGGAACTGCTTGTCGCCGGTCATCTTCTCGTAAAGGACGGCCTGCGTGGCGAAGGCGATCACGTCGTTCGTCGAGCACCAGACCAGCGGCGTGCCCAGGCGGTAAGGATTCTTCTCGGCCAGATCGCGCACACGCTGCAACCCGCTGCGATAGTAGCCGGCGAGTCGGGCCTGTACGTCGGGGCCTACGTGCGGGTAGAGCCGCCAGTGTGCCAGGTTGACGTAGGGGAAGAACTCGTAGTGTCCGTGACGCAGCTTGCCCATCCATGGGTTGTCGCCAGCCTTGTCCGCGTACTGGATGGCCTGCTGAAGGTAGTCTTGTGTGGTACCAGCTTCCAGCCGGTCATTCTTGGTGGCCAGGTACAGTTCGGTGGCCGCCCATTCCAGGTCGTCGTAGAAGGTGCTTTCCATATAGTAATGCGGTGCTTTGACCGGGACGGACATGGCGTTGCCGGGATGAGCCTGGGCCAGACGGTACAGTGACTTGGCTTCCGCCAGGTCGCCCGCCAGCATCATGGCTGCCGAGGCTCGGCCGGCCAGGCTGGCGAAGCCTGACGACTTATTCTTGTACTTGGGACCGGCCGGCTGCGTGGTCGCGGGCCAAGCCGATCGCGGTCCGCCCGGGCCCCATCCGTAGTCGGTCTTGTCCTCGTGCCATAGGCCGGCGGGCGGACCGTGGTCGCGGTCATCGCCGATCTGCACATAGATAACGTCCGGCTTGGGGTGGATCTTCTTCAAGAAGGTCGAGCCGTAACGGGCCTCCTCAGTCGCCCCGGCCAGGTAGAGGGCGGCCACGCAGTAGGTCGTGGTGATCTGGTGCTTGATGCGGTCGGCCGCATCGTGCCAGCCGCCCACAAGGTCCACCGGCTGAGCGGTGACCACGTCGATCGCATCCTGCTGGTGACATTGCTTGCCGGTGACCGGATTGTTCCCACAGCGCTGCAGACGCATGAAGCTCAGCAGTTTGTTCGGCAGATCTGCGTAGGCGTCAGGCGCGATGCGGACTCGGGCCGAGAGGTCGCCATACCTCAGTACGTATTGGCCGGGGCGGCTCAGCTTTGAGAAGTCCAACCGATAGTTGTGCTGGAACGGCCCCCACGCGCCTTGGTCCGGCCCGATCTGGCCCTTGTAGTGACGTATGTCTGCGACGGCTCCCTTGAAGTCCAACGTTATCAGTTTTGAGCGTTCAATGATGCTGAACTCGCCAGTCAGCGGCTCATCGCTGGAGAGCAGCGCGATCTTGGCATCGGCAGGCAAGTAGCCGAGTTGGTTGATGCGTAGCCAGGCGTGCTTCTCTGCGGCGGTCGTCGGCTGTGAGGCGTTCACGGGTGCAGCCCAAGCCACCCCGAACAGCAAGACGGCTGGCAGAATCGCCAAACTAGAGCAGAGCTTGTCACCGCACATTTGAAAACTCCTTGTTGCCTCTGCCGGAGAACTGCGAGTTGAGTCGCGCAGCTTCGCTCGGCGTCTGGTCCCACCAACATAAACGCCCGAGGGCGTCGCGAGAAGTGTCTGGCCGTGAGCATCTGAGCGCGGCCGCCCACCCGCCGCCTGAGCTGCGCGCATATAGTACAGTCTCGCGCGGCCCTCGGATCCCATTTGGGTGTGTTCGGGCGGTGCTGGCGGCTGCAGATTCTCCTGATGTTTTGTGGCGATTCGGGTCACCTTTGCGGAGCCCACAGTCTCCGGACGACGCACTCATCACCATGAGGCCGAGCACCAGGAATAGCGTGACGGAAAAGCGTAGCCCCAACAAACGGGGCTCCGGGCCCGGTTGGCAGAAAGGCGGCACCCAGGCGGACAAGGTGGTCTGGGTCGCCTCTACTGGTCGGCCGGCGCTGGAAGATGTTTGCCGCGGGCCGCAAGTTGACTAAAATGCCGGGTCAGAGCTTGTGAAGAAAGGGACAGGTTTGCATGCCGGCTTCCGTAGCTATCATCCTTGGCAGTAACTCGGATTGGCCAGTTGTTGAGGGCTGCCATCGACAGCTTGCCGAACTGGAAATCGACGCGGAGGTGCAGATTCTCTCCGCACATCGCACGCCTGATAAGCTCCGCGACTATGTAGTTTCTGCCGAAGAGCGCGGCATTCGTGTGTTCATTGCGGCCGCGGGCATGGCAGCTGCTCTGCCCGGCGCGATCGCCGCCTATACAATTCGGCCGGTGGTTGGAATACCCGTGCCCACAGCTCCGCTGCAAGGCATCGACAGCGTACTCAGCATGGTGCAGATGCCCCCCGGTGTGCCCGTGGCCACCGTGGCTATCGGACCTGCCGGAGCCCGAAATGCGGCGATTTTGGCTGCCCAAATCCTGGCATTAACGGACCCTAATTTGTCACAGAGACTGAAGAATTTCAAAAGTAATCAGACCCTTTCGGTCGATAAGAACTGCCAAGCTTTGCAGGAGCAACTGCGCCGTGTCTAAGCCGCTTTCCCGCAAGACTCTGGAGTGGGTTGGCGGGCTCGAAGGGCACCTCCAACTGGTGGATCAGACGCTCCTGCCGGGCGAGTACCGAGTGATCTCCTGCGGGCAGATTGAGACCCTGTGGGAGGCCATTCGGAACCTGCGAGTCCGCGGGGCTCCGGCGATCGGAGTGGCCACCGCTTACGGCGTGGTCCTCGGCGTTCGGGACGCCCAGACGAACTCGTCGCTCTTTGAAAAGTTGCAGGAGGTCTGCAAGTATCTGGCCGAATGTCGGCCGACTGCAGTGAACCTGTTCTGGGCACTCGAGCGGATGCAACGCTTCGCTCAGCAACGTAAAGACTGGCCGTTACGCGACTTGCTGACGGCATTGCTGAACGAGGCTCATGCTATCCGAGACGAGGACGCCGCCACTTGCCGAGCGATCGGCCGAGCCGGTGAGCATCTGATTCAGGACGGGGACGGCGTTTTGACGCACTGCAACGCCGGCGGGCTGGCCACGGCGGAGTACGGGACGGCCTTGGCCCTCATGTATGCCGCCCAGGAGCGAGGCAAGCGTTTCCGCGTGTACGCGGACGAGACGCGGCCTTTGCTGCAGGGGGCCCGGCTGACGGCGTGGGAGCTGGCGGAGGCCGGCATCGACGTCACGGTGATTTGCGACAGCATGGCCGGCCTGCT
Source organism: Phycisphaerae bacterium (assembly GCA_046704145.1). Classification (GTDB taxonomy): domain Bacteria; phylum Planctomycetota; class Phycisphaerae; order UBA1845; family PWPN01; genus JACQVT01. Next base: position 235 of record JBJKSL010000470.1, on the reverse strand, counting down.
GATGCGGCAGGGCAAGGTCAAGCTGGTGGTCACCGGGGCCGACCGGATCGCTCGAAACGGAGACACGGCCAATAAAATTGGCACCTACGGCTTGGCGGTTTTGGCCCAGGCTCACGGAGTGCCGTTCTACGTCGCTGCCCCGGCTTCGACCTTCGATCTGTCGATCGCGGATGGCACGGCTATTCCGATTGAGGAACGCCCGGGCGAGGAGATCGGTAAGGGTTTTGGGCGGGTC
>JBJKSL010000469.1:0-5637 GCA_046704145.1 Phycisphaerae bacterium | reverse complement strand
CCTGTCGAGCCGCGTCCAGCACGCTGCTGCCTGCAGGCACCTCAATCGGCGTGTTGTCGATGGTCAGACGCGGCATGATTCCTCGCGATACGGTGCGGCAGCGGTATCCTGGGCATCCGATGTCTGTGCCGGTGATTGTACGGTGATGGCATGCTCCGGGCAGTGAACCCGACACACATCACAGCGCGTACACTTGGTGTTGTCGACCTCGTGCGGCTGGTAAGGCCGGTACTCGATGGCGTCGGCCGGGCAGTGCTGGGCACAGATGGTGCAGCCGACGCAGCGATCGGTCAGCACTTTATAGTCGATCAACGCCTTGCAGCGGCCGGCCGGACATTGGCCACGGATATGTGCCTCGTATTCGTCTCGGAAGTACCGTAGCGTAGTCAGCACCGGATTCGGCGCAGTCCGCCCCAATCCGCATAGGCTGCCCGCTGCCACGTGTCTTGCCAACTCCTCCAGCCGATCCAGATCCGCAGGTTCGCCCCGCCCCTCACACAGCTTGTTCAGGACGTCCAGCATTCGCCGCGTGCCGATTCGGCAGTACGTACACTTGCCGCACGACTGGTCCTGCGTAAACGACAGGAAGTACCGGGCGATGTCCACCATGCAGTCAGTGTCGTCGAGCACCACCAGCCCGCCCGAACCCATGATCGCGCCAACGCGCGTCAATGCCTCATAGTCCACCGGCGTGTCCGCCAGACTGGCCGGAATGCAGCCGCCGGAAGGCCCGCCAATCTGGACTGCCTTGAATCGTCGCGGCTCGCCGGTTAGCGGATCGTCCTTGATCCCGCCGCCGATCTCCTCGACGATCTGCCGTACAGTCACGCCCATGGGCACTTCGATCAGACCGCCTCGCCGCACCTTGCCGGCCAGCGCGAAAACCTTGGTGCCCTTGCTCGCCGCCGTCCCCAGCGATGTGAACCGGCTTGCCCCGTTGCGGATGATCCACGGCACGGTGGCGAGCGTCTCAACGTTGTTGACCAGCGTCGGTGCGCCCCACAGCCCGCGCTCGGCCGGATAGGGCGGACGTAGGGCCGGGGTGCCGCGCCGTCCTTCGATGCTGGCGATGAGCGCAGTCTCCTCACCGCACACGAAAGCCCCGGCCCCCTCCATGATGTGCAGTCGTAGCGCAAATCCCGTGCCACATATGTGCTCACCGAGGAAGCCCTGCCGCTCGCACTCGGCAATCGCATCGCGAATGCGCTGGACGGCCAGCGGATACTCCGCCCGAATGTAGAAGTACCCCTCGCCGGCGCCGACAGCAAAGGCCGCAATGGCAAGCCCCTCGATAATGCGATAGGGGAACGACTCCATGAGCATGCGGTCCATGAACGCTCCCGGATCGCCCTCGTCGCCGTTGCAGATCACGTACTTGCGTTCGCCCGCTGCCGCCCGCACCTTCGACCACTTCACGCCCGTTGGGAAACCCGCCCCGCCACGGCCGCGCAACTCGCTGCTGCCGATTTCCTCTATCACCTGCTCCGGAGCGAGCCCCTCAAGCACGCGCCGCAACGCCGCGAACCCGTCGTGTCGCAGGTAATCCTGCAGACACACAGGATCGAGCCGCCCGCTGTGCTCGGTGGCGATGTGCTTCTGCGGCCCGAGGAAGGCTGCCACCGGCGGATCGCGAAGTTCGATGGCCCGCGCGGCTTTGCCCGCCAACGCCGCTAGCGGCTTCGCACTCCCACGTTCCCCACGCCTCCAACCGCCAATCATCGGCCACTTGCGACCAAAATGCCGTCGCACGATGCTGCGCACGTCCGCCGCCTGCACTCCCGCATAGAGCACCGGCGACTGTCCCGGTACAATCGCCTCGACCAGCGGCGTATTGTGACACATGCCCACGCAGCCCACGCGTTTGACGTGCGCGTTCACTCCAGCCGCCGTCAACTCACGTCGCATGGCCTCGTACACGTCGCCGCTGCCACCGGCCATGCAGCACGAGCCCAGGCCAATCCGAATCTCGGGCAGATCTTCGAAACCTTGGCCGCCGTTTTGATCCCCTGCCGTCCGGTGAGACGCCTGTGCAGCCGAACCGTCCTTCGCCGTGGCAGCTGCACGCACATCATCGATCAGCGAGTCGGCAGTCAAATGCCCGCGCGTGACGCCGTCCACCTGCGCGACGGGGGCCAACGTGCAACATCCCATACACGCCACCGGCTCGATCGTGTATTGCAGGTCGGCGTCACTGTCCGCGTTCAGCGGAATCCCAAGATGCCGGCGAAGCTCATCGCTGATTCGCTCCGCTCCGGCCACGTGACAAGCCGTGCCATGGCAGATCTTGACCAGATGTCGGCCAACCGGCGTACTGCGGAACTGCGTATAGAACGACGCAAGCCCCGCTGCCTGCGCCGGCGTGATGTCCGTCAGTTCGCACACCCGCTCCAACACCGCCACCGGTAGGTAACGGTAGTGATTCTGAACCGCCTGCAATATCGGGATGGCCGACTCCGTGCGACGGCCGTGTTCTCGCACGATTCGATCGACCGCCCACGGGTTAACCTCCGGCCGATCTTCTCTATGTACGGGCGCTGCATGCGTCGTAGGCTGCGTCGGCACAATCCCGCGCACGGTAAGCACGGTCAGCTTGTCCGGAGCTTTCCGCGGCACCAGCGTAAGCCGCCACTTGGCCCCGATCACAAACAGCACCACCGCGCACAACAGCACTCGCGAGAGGCCGCGATTGCGTTTCTGCCGATCGACCGACGCCTGCATCTGCCGCTGCCGCTCAGCTTCCAAGGCAGGCGTCTGCTCGGGGTTCGCGATGGACGCCTGCTCGAGTGAAGCCAGCACAGCCTTGTCCTGTGGCCCGCGGCGAACTGTCTGCACGTAGCTGCTCACCAGCAGCGCAGTACACACCGCCACCACAGCCAGTGCCGAGGCCGCAACGACGGTCGCAAGAATGTACTGCCTACGATGCTTCATCACCTACTCATCGCGAATCGCCGACCGCTGGCTGGATAACCGCCTACTTCACCGGACACGCCTTGTAGCATCGCCCACACGCCAGGCAACTCGATCTCGACGCCCGCATCTTCTCGATGGCTCCATACGGACACGCACCGGTACACAAGCCGCAATCCAACTCGCGTGCGGGAGAAATCTTCACGCTCTTCCAGGACAGCCGCGAAACGATCGCCAGCAACGCCCCGTACGGACAGAGATAACGACAGTACGCCCGCCCGACAAACACGCCCATCACCAGCAGCGCGCCGCCCGCGATCAGCATGTATCCCGGCCCGTTGAACCGGAAGAAGCCAACGAAAGGATCAAATCGGCAGATGATGAAATCGCGCTCCGCCGCCGGCCGCACCGCATACCACACGGCAGCCGCGAGGTACACGTACTTCACGCCGCCAAGCACGCGATCGACTCGCCGAGGCACCTGCACCGGCCGCAACAGCACCAGGTCCTGCATCGCCCCAAACGGACAGACCCCCGCACAGAACACTCGCCCGAAGATCATCGCGAACAGCAGCGGCGCAAAGAAGAACAGCACTGCGATCGCCGGCACCACGCAACTCTTGTCCACCAGTGCCGCAGCCACGTTCTGAATCGCCCCGATAGGGCAGATACACCCTTGCCGCCAGAAACCGAAGTAAGCCAACGATCCGACCGCCAGCACGACGACGCCGGTTCGACTTCGCCGCTTCAGCACCAGCCACGTCATCAGCGACAGTCCGCCAACCAGCGCAGCCGCATCGACTCCCGCCCACCATGCGGCCTTGGGCGCCGGACGCTGGACTGCAGGTGTCACATATCCGCCGCCGATATCCTGTTCCGCCGGCGCCACCGTCACCGGCCGTTCGTAGTGCACGGCTTCCGCACGCACGACCACCGGCGCGCCGATTGCGACGACAGTCATCAGCAACATCAAGGCATGTCTGCGCGCACTTGGCCCCAAGGCGAACCCTCTTTCACTTCTCAGTTGGGTTGGTCATCCCCCGGGCGATGGCATCCTCCGGACAAGTCACCGCGATGGAGCAGCGGTTGCAGTCCTTGCACAGATCGTGCCGAATCTCCAGCCGAATGGAGCCCAGCCCGGCCGGCTCCTTGCAGCCCATCACGCACTTACCGCAGCCGTTGCAGCGCTCCTCGTCGATGACGTATTCGTAGAAGTTGTTGAGCGGATCGTTCGGATCGACCGCCCCGATGGCCTTCCGCGTGATCGCATCGCGCGGACACAGCCGCCGACTGGGCAGCCCGTCCGGCCCAACCTCGCTGCTCATATCAAAATAGGCTGGACAGATGCAGCAGCGCCCGCACCGACTGTACTCGTTCACCGCCCGCACCGCCGACAACGGCAGCACGCAGGTGATCGAGCATTGTTCGCAGGCCGCGACCCCGGTCGCACCCAGCCGGATATTCAAACAACGATTCGGATTGATGTACCACGCGTCGGCCGCCCCCGCTCGGCGCACGAGATAGCCGGCCGTCCCCGCCAAGGCCAGCAGTCCAGCACCGCGGGCCGCATGCCCCAGCACGTCCCGACGTGTCGGTTGATCGCTCATGATCGGTGCTCCGCGGATTGCTCCGCACTCGCCGGTGCCGACGACGATCCACCCTCAACCGCAAAGACCAGAATACACAGCCGCTCCGTATCGGCGACGTATATATGCCCCTGTGAGTCGACCGCCAGGCTCATATTCCTGCACTGCGGATCGAACGCCTCCGCTGTGACGACGGCTGCCACCTTGTCGCCGGCGTCATAAACCTTCAGCCGCGGTGGCGCCTTCTCCGTTACCACCAGCCGACTATCCGGCAGCAGCGCCAGGTTCGTAGGATTACAGCAGCCGCCGAAGTCCTCCGGCTGAGTCATGCCGAACTTGCCGAAGTGCCCCAGCAGCTTGCCATCCAAGGAATATCGCTCGATGCGATGCCGCGCCGGGTTGATGGCGTGAATCACCCCAGCCTTGTCCACGCGAAAATCCAGGTAACCATTGGGGATCACGAAGCCCTGCGTGTTGTTGTCGCGGCCGATGTCGTTACGCCAGGTGCCGGCCCGGTCGTATCGCCGGATGCACCGTGCCGTTGCATCCGCGAGCAGCACATCCTCACCATGAAGCCCGATGGCCGTGACCGTCCCCAACCGCTGCCCGTCGCGGAACATCGGCAGCGCCTTGCCCTGCACATCAAAGCGTTCGACCTGTCCAGACCCACCCACCCAGACCGTCGCCACGCCGCCTTTGTCCCCCGGCTGTTCGATGGCCACCTGTTCGATGGCCACACAGTACGCCGGCCGCGACAGACCCCACTGCCGCACGAGCGTACCGGCCTGGTCGAACACCTTCACCGCCCGATCGCCCACTGCATACACCAGCCCCGCCTCATCCACCGCCAGCCCGCGCAGCACCTCCCGAAACTGCCCCGCCGCAGTTCCCTTGCCCGCCATCGTTCGAATCAACCGATAGTGCATCGAACGTTCTTCTCCGGCTCAAAGCTGATAGCTGACAGCTTCTTCCCCTCATTTCACCTGCAGGCACACCATCTGCTTCATGTCCCGCACGATGAGCCTGCCGTTCGACAGTGCCGGCGGAGCCCAGACATCCGGCCCGTGCAGCACCGCCGCCGAGGCCAGCTCCTTATACCCGCTCGTATTGGCCTCCAGCAGTCGCAGCACGCCCGTCTTGCCTT
>JBJKSL010000468.1:0-3178 GCA_046704145.1 Phycisphaerae bacterium | reverse complement strand
AGACGGATCAATTCATCGAGGGTGGGCTCGTCCAACTCGTCCAACTCGGCCTTGTGCACTTTCGGGGCAATCAGCAGGTGGCCGTTGGCGTAGGGGAAGCGGTTAAACAACGCCAGACAGCGGTCGGTCCGCCAGATCACCAGGTTTTCGCGGTCGTTTTCAGGGGCGTCTGCGTAGCGGCACAGAAAGCAGCCCTCCTCGTTCTCGCCGGAGAGGCTCTGGATGTACTCCAGCCGCCAGGGGGCCCAGAGGTTGTTGTTGGTTTCGCCCATGCTGACAGTCGAGTCTAACGGCCAACTGGAGGCGGGGCAAGCGTTTGCAAGCGGCGGCGGATGTGCTAGACTCACCGTCCTTATACGCATTCGCGTACTTTTGCGCGCGGCGGCGTAAGTGTAAGTCTCCGGCGGATGGTATTTGGGCCGCCGCGGCGCGTGCCGGGAATCTGCTGAGTGCATTTGCCTTGGCGTCGGCTCAGACGCGGCTTCGAAGCGGAATTGATCTTATGGCCAGAAACATGATGCAAAGATATGCAGTTGGGTCGTCTACGTCGAAATTGTCCGGTCGCCGAAGCCGATGGACGGGCGGCATTACCTACCTCGTGGGTCTCTCAGCGGTCGGGCTGTTGCTGTCGGGATGCCGCGGAGCCGACGTGGTCAATCCGCCACCGGCCGAGGTCAAGACCGTTGAGGCCTACGGCGTGAAGCTCGGGCCGCAAGCTTCGCCGCAAGAGGTGGTGTTCGTATTCTTGCGGTCGGTCGCTGACGATTATGCAGCTGCCAAGGCGCACGACCGTAAGGCCGAGCGAAAGGCACAGGAGCTGACCTACTCGCTGGCAGCGCCCAAAACAATCGAGGAGCGGATCGTTCAAACCAACAATCAGCTCAATCCGGAGTTGAATCAGAAGAATCTGGGGGCTGAACGCGAGCTCAGAATATGGAAGAACGTCCACTATTGGGGTCCGATCATCGGGCACTACCTGGCGAGCTTCAAAGACATCAGTCTCGAGACGCTGCGGCGCGATTCATGGGTGACGATCTCGCCGGAGGGCAAGTCGGCGGACGTGTACTTGCCGGTGGCCCACAATCCTGCCGAGACTGAGCCTGCCAAGATGGAGACGGCCACCATAAAGGTCGATCTTAACCGTGAGGCCGGCGCTAATGGCGAAGAGTACTGGCGGATCTCTCGCGTGCGGTATCTCGGCCGGAAGTTTGCGGCAGAAGCGGGTCCGCTGGTGGTACAGGCGTACGGCCTGACGCTGGATGCCAACGCCTCTCCGGAGCAGGTCGCCTCGGTAGCGGTGCGGTCGCTGGCGGACATCGATAAGGCCGAGCAGGCCGGTCAGAAGGACGTGCGGGCCTCGGCAACATTTCGCATGTTCTGCTTGACAGACGCAGCCAAAGTGCAGGCCGCCAGCAAAGCTCCGCTGGCGGAGGTTGTGGACGGCTGGGCCAAGCAGGTGGGGGCCGGTGCCGGGTCGCTTACGCCGGAGCAAATGAAGGCCACGGTCAGCGGCAGTTCGGCCAAGGTTGAGGCGGCCACGAGTGCCGGGCCAATTTCGGTCGATCTGGTTCAGCAGGCGGCTGGCGGGCAGAACTACTGGCGCGTGTTGAACGTGAAAGGGCCGGGAACGCCGGCAACGGCGACTGCGCCGGGGAAGTGAAACAGTCAGAGCACTTCAGGTTTCAGTGCAGCGCGAGAACTGGCCGAAAACCTCGGAAACGCGACCACTTCACCGTTGCAAGAAAACGGCAAATGCCTTAAAGGCGGCGGCAAGCTATGGAATCCGATCTTCAAATCGCCCAGAAGGCCAAGCTCAAGCCCATCTTAGAGGTAGCCGGGCAACTTGGCCTGCACGACTCCGAGGTTGAGCCTTACGGCCGCTACAAGGCCAAGGTTCGACTGGAGAGCATCAGCCGAATGGGCGACGGCAAGCTCGGCAAGTACGTCGTCGTGACCGGCATCAATCCGACGCCGCTGGGTGAGGGCAAGACGGTCACCACCATCGGCCTGGCTCAGGGCCTGTCACATATAGGTCACACATCGGCATGCTGTATCCGCCAGCCGTCCATGGGGCCGGTTTTCGGTATCAAGGGCGGGGCCGCTGGTGGGGGGTACTCGCAGGTTCTGCCCATGGAGGACCTCAACCTTCATCTGACCGGGGACATGCACGCCGTGTCGTCGGCCCATGCGTTGCTCAGCGCGATGATTGACACGCTGCTGATCAAGGGCAACCCGGGCCGGCTCGACCCTATGAAGGTTACCTGGCGGCGCTGCGTGGATATGAACGATGCTGCACTGCGCGACATCGTCATCGGTCTGGGCGGGCACGGCTTCCCGCGTGAGAGCGGCTTCGACCTGACCTCGGCCAGTGAAGTGATGGCGGTGCTCGCATTGTCACAGTCGCTTGCCGACCTGCGGACTCGGCTTGGGCGGATTGTGATCGGCTACACGAGCCAGGATCTGCCCGTGTTTGCCGAGGCCATCAAGGCTGCCGGGGCGATGGCCGTGCTGCTTCGCGATGCGATCATGCCGAACATTCTGCAGACCATCGAGCACGTGCCTGCATTCGTACACGCCGGTCCGTTCGCCAATATCGCTCACGGCAACAGTTCGGTACTCGCGGATGAGATTGCTCTGCGCTGCGTCGACTACACGGTGACTGAAGCCGGCTTCGGTGCGGATATGGGCTTCGAGAAGTTCTGCGATATCAAGTGCCGCACGTCGAACCGCCGGCCGGATGCGGCTGTACTGGTCGTGACCGTGCGAGCGCTCAAGGCCCACAGTGGGCACTACAAGGTTGTGCCCGGTCGGCCGATCGATCCGACCATTTTTGAGCCGAGTACGGATGCGGTGCTCGCCGGGCTGCCGAACATGTGCAAGCACCTGGAGAACATCGCCAAGTTCAACCTGCCGTGCGTGGTGGCCATCAATCGGTTCCCGACGGACAGCGAGGAAGAGATAAAGACAGTGGCAGATGCTGCCCGCCAGGCGGGGGCGTTCGATGTCGCCATCAGCGAAGGTCACACGAGAGGTGGGGCGGGTGCGGCGGTACTGGCGGAGGCCGTAGTGCGGGCGGCCAATGCTCCGAAGAGTAAGCCGTTCGAGTTCCTCTACAGCATCGACTGGCCGATCAAGAAGATGATCGAGACCATCGCGGTGGAGATCTACGGCGCCGATG
>JBJKSL010000467.1:0-4729 GCA_046704145.1 Phycisphaerae bacterium | reverse complement strand
GGGCACCATTGTCTCATGGCCTGCGGCATCGCGGCAGAACGCGCCGAATTCATCCATCTAGATGACCACGTTCTTGCAGCCTTTGTCCTGCAGGAAACGGGCGATTTCGGAGGGTTCCTGCAGGCCGGTGATCTTACGGGCCTCAGGTTGGGATGGAATGAAGTAGTCGAGTACCGGCAGGCAAGGCCAGATGTTGTCGTGCCAGAGTTGCAGGGGGGCGTTGTCGACGTAGACCGTGTCGAGGAGGGTTTTGACTCCGGCTTTTTGAGCCTCGCCAAGCACTTGTGCGCTCTGTTTACCGTCAAACGTGTTCATGACCATGGTACCGGTCACGAAGCAGTACTTGGCTCGCTTGACCATGCCCATGTTGATGTCGTTGTAGCACAGTGTGCCGTTGGCCCCTTGGGTGTGGAAGAAGCTGCGCTGCCCGCCAGTGAAGATGCAGGCGAAGGTGTAGGGCGTGTGGATGCCTTTGCCGTGGATCACGCCTTCGATGCCAACGCCGTACTTGCTGAGCTCGCTGATGACGAATTCGCCCAGGGCGTCGTCGCCGACCTTGACGATAGCATCGCAGCCTACGCCCATCTTGCCGAGAGCGATCGAGCAGTTCACTGCGTTGCCGCCCGTCGTAAGGGTAAGCTTATCGAAGAGGCGCAGGCCGCCTGGAGGCGGATAGTCATCGATGGTCTGGCCGATAGCATCGACGCAGCAGATCCCGACGTTAACAATGTCACTCATGAGGCACCTCATAAAGGGTCGAATAAGGGGGCAGCCCGTCCTGCAGCGAGAAATCACCCATTCGCAAAAGGCCAGCCGACTGGAGTTCGGCGAACAGCCGGCGATTCAGCCGTGGATCCATGCCGTAAGTCCGCCTCAGTCGGTCCAGCTCCGCCCAGTGTACCAGGACATGAGTAATGCCGCGATGTCGCAGCCAGGCCAGCACGGCCCGCGCGCCTTTGTCGCGGGCATCAATGACGGACCCGTCGCCTTGTGGCCCGCGAGCGGTTTGCGTTTGAGCCTCCGGCATCAGTCTGGCCACCGCTTCGCTGAGGGGGTGGTGATTGAAGGCGGTGGCATACTCGCGTGGAGTGCGGAGGTAGAAGGTTCTGGCCTCGCCTACCAGCATCACTCGCGAGCCTTTGCCCAGTTGATTCAGTATGCTCAGGTACTCAGCACCAGGCCATTCGCCCTTTGTGAACCAGTCCATATGGCCTTGGGCGGCCAACGGCTTCCCGTCCACTCCGGAATGAGTGTGCGCGTAGTAGAGCCCAGAGAACCCGTAGAGATTCAGGCCGGCGCTGGCCACGAGCGCTGCTGCCACGATAGCCACAGCAAGGCGCGATCGCAGTTTCTCGCACACGCGCGCTGCCAGCGGAATGGTCGGCAACAGCAATACCACCGCGAATCGTGCAAACAAATGCGTCTCACTGAACCAGACCGCAGCCTGCATGGCCAGCATCAGCAGCAGTGCGAGGGTCCATCGATCCCGTCGCATAGCAGTGCCGGCCACGGCCAGAATCACGAGCACAATACCGAATCGGGCATCGCCGATGGTGCGGTCGAAAGCTTGCACCAGTTTCGACTCGCCCTCCTTCAGGCCCGAGCCGGCCGAGCCATGAGCGCTCTGCCAGCGTGCGTTGAGATCTGCGTCCCAGACGCCCTTTTTGGCTCCGAAGATGTTGTAAGCCAGCGGGAACACCGGATTGCCCGTGTTGACCACGTTGCGAATCATCCAGGGTGAGAATGCCGCCATCGCGGCCAACGTGAATACAAGCAGCCTGCCCAAACGCTCGGCCACACTCGGGCGTGAGTTCGATCGCTCGGCGAACAGGGCCAGGGTTGCGATGGGCGCAGCGATCATTGGTACTGCGGTGTACTTGAAACCGCAGGAAAGTCCCGCGAGTAGACCGGCCGCGATAGTCCACCCTCTCGCGGAACGTTCGGCCCGCGCTCCGCGCAGCATGGCCCCGAGCGAGAGCATCCCCATTGCGAGCATACCGGGCTCGTCGTAGGCGATGCCTGCCAGGTATGCCAACCAAGGCGTCGTAGCCGCCAGCACGCCCGCAGCTATACCCGCCTTTCGCGAGTAGAGCCGTCCTGTCCACCACGCGGCGGCGACAAACAGCCCTGCCAGGGCCACGTTGGCCAGTTGGGTCATTGGGGCCGCTTCGATTGCGTCGCCGCGCAGGGTCATGGTCAGCAGCCAAATCATGCCGGAGTTGGCGGGCATGTTGCTGTAAGCGTTGTAGGGCATGAAGAAAATATGCCCGGCTTCGAAGTACTCTTTGGGAACGGCCAGATGATACTCCAGCACGTCGTAGCCGCCAGCCTCTTCAGCCCACAGAATCCCCGGAGGTAACGTCGCAGCCAGCAAGGTGAGGGCCAGGAACGGGCAGGCCAGCAACCACAGATAATGCCAGCCGCTCAGTGCCAAGGCCCGCCGTTGGGCTTTCAGGCGGAGTGTCGGTTTCGCGCTGCCCTTGGCGGCATCATTTTGGCCTTGTGCGTTTGCGGGCATGGCGCGATACAGTTCGACCGCCACGCGCAGCAAGGCCGCCACTGCCAGAGCGACCACGAGTCCTATTGCCACCGGCCTGGTGAGCATTCCCATCGAGCCCAGGACCAGCACTGCGGTGGCCAGTGTGCCGACGCCCAGGCCCATGCCGATCATGAGCCGATCCTGCCATCTCTCATGGCCGAGCCCGGTCAAAGGTACAAGCCATCCGCCGGCCAGTCCTGCGGCCACCATCATCACCGCGACGAGATTGCCGTCGAACACGGTTATGGCCAATGCCACGACGGATCCGGCCGCCACCAGACCACCGGTCGCAATGATGCAGATGGTCGGTAGAATGGCCGGCGAGCGCCAATGAGAGGGTAAGGCCTCGCGACCGTCGGCGGTGGAAGCGGCGGTGACCGGAGCCTTGGGCAAGCCGGCGGATCTCACGCGACTACGGCGTTTGCCGTTTGTATGTAAAGGCCGGTCCATCGCGTTCCTGAGGTCTCGGGAGAATCGTGACGCTACAAACTGCTCTAAGTTAAGCTCTGGCGACGAAAACACCAAACCAGCGGCCGTAGTAGCGGATGGGAGGAGGCTCCAATGGACGCCGCGAATCTGGATTCCGAGCAGTCAGCGGGGCAGAGTGCCGGCTCTCCATACGCCAGCAGACGCGTGCGGCGGGTTTTTGTTCATCTCGGCCTGTGGTTGACGGCGGCGTACGTCGCGTGGTGCGGCGCGATGTACTTTTATCAGGACAAGCTGATATTCCCGCGAGATCTGGCTCCGGCACCTCAGTCGGCCGAACCCGCAGGCCGCATAAGTGTGGTGACCATCACGACTGAGGACGGCCGCACGGTGCCCGCTTGGTTCGTGCGGTCTTCTGCGGCGAACCCCGGGCCTGCGGTACTGTACTTCCACGGAAACGCGGAGATCATCGACTTCGAGGAACGGGTCACGTCTATCTGGCGGAGCCTGGGCGTCTCGGTCCTGATGCCCGAGTATCGAGGCTATGGCCGCGCCAAAGATGCCGGGGCTCCCTCCGAGGCTGCACTCGTGGCTGACGGCGTGCGGTTTTTCGATGAGTTGCTGAAACGCCCGGAGGTCGATCCTTCGCGAATCATCATCCAAGGCTACTCCATCGGCGGAGGCGTAGCCGCTCAGGTTGCCGCTCGTCGTAAACCCGCGGCCCTGATTCTGGAGGCAACCTTTTGCAGCATTGCCGATTTTGCGTGGGGCTATGGCGTGCCGCCGTTTCTGGTCAGGCATCCGTTCCACACCGACGAGGTGCTGCCAACGCTGGGCGTGCCCATCTTCATCAGTCACGGTCGAGCGGACACCATTGTGCCGATCGCGCATGGGCGGCGACTGCACGAGCTCGTGCCGGGTTCGACCTACCTGGAGTTGGACTGCGGACATCTGAACATGCCCGGCGATCGCGCGAGCGACGGCTATCGCGAGGAGATCCACAAGTTCCTGGTCAAGGGCGGCATACTGTAGTACGGGCTGCAGTATGCGTTTTGCGGGCACTACTTGGGTCGGGTCGTTGCCCGCTGTTGCTCGGCCTGCACGAATTGTGTGATGGCGACATCGATGGGAACTGATACGCGCTGTTTCTCTCGGTCGGCCCAGTGATAGCTGTTCAATTCGGACTCTTGAGCCGCCACGAGCTCGTTCAATTCGCGTAAAGGCTGGCTCATCTGGCTGGCGACGAAGGCTTCGTCGCGCGTCTTGCTGAAATACGCCTGCGTAACGATGACGATCTCCAGCAGAAGAATAGTGGAGACGATGCCGATGACGATCAGCAGCCCAAGGTTCACATCGTCGTGGCTGTTCTTTTCCAAGAAACACCTCGTCATGACGAACTGGCGGCGCCCAATAATACCCGAATGGGTATCACACATTCTCAAATGCCAGCGACTCCGGCAGCCGGGGATCTCCCGCAGGTAACAGACTGCGGTTACTGGCCAGCCATGCTGCACCGCCGACGAACACAGCTCCCAGGCCGATCAGGCAGCCGATCTCAGAGATGCCCAGCGGCAAGTAGGTCGTGGTAAGTTCGGGCATGACCAGCCAATACAGATCGATCCAGTGCATCAGCAACATCCAGGCCGCCCAGAACATTAGCATCCGTTTGCGGCGTTTGACCTCACGCGACAGTAGCACCACGAACGGCAGCAGAAAGTGCCCCAACAGCAGCAGCACGATGACGTAGGACCACACATTGGGGGC
>JBJKSL010000466.1:0-3728 GCA_046704145.1 Phycisphaerae bacterium | reverse complement strand
GGGGGGGCGATTGGCGGTTTGTTTTGTGCCGGAGAGGGGGGGGGCCGCCGCGGCGCCACGAGTCTTAAGTGCACTAGATATTAAAGCACCGGGGTCGAACCGGTGGCCATTATACGCGAAGGTTAGCCGGATTTGCCAGCGGGAGGGGCAAGAGCGAATGCAGAATGCGGAATGCAGAATGCTGAATTACGAGGGGCGCAGGAGGGATGCGGTAGCGGGCGAAATACGAAGTCGCCGTTTCGTCAGTTGCTGGGGGCTTGGGGTTCGTATTCGCGGCTGCCGAGCACGGTGATGGAGCCGGAGAGCTTGTCGATGAGCAGGATCTCCTCGACGCGGTTGTGGACGCGGCGCACGACCTTGAAGGGCCCTTTGCGCTCCTTGTGCAGGGTGGTGATTTTGTTGCCGAAGATGAAAGTCACGTTGGGGTAGGCGATCTTGTTGACCACCAAAGTGACTTCACGTCCGTCGCCTGTGCCCTGCTGGAGGGCGGCGGCCTTGCGTTTTTGCTGCTCGGCGATCTCCAGTTCCATGCTGTCGGCCTGGTAGAGCAGTTCGGTGGCGCGTTCGCGTTGAGCGGGAGTCAGGCGTTTAAGTTGGGCCATCAAGGGCTGGACGTTCTGGCGGATCTTGGCGATGGCCTCCTGCTTTTTGCGTATGATGCCGTCGCTTTGGGCAGCCTCGATGAGGGCCAGAGGGTCGATACCGATAGCGATCTCGGTTTTGACGTTGGCCGGGTTGCCGAGTTGGTTGATCTCAGCGCCGCAACGAGCGTAAGCGCTGCCGCCGATGAGTTTTCCCCGATCGATGAGGAGGCGACCGAAAGTTCGCACGCTGCTGTTGAGGGCTTCGCGCGAGATGGTGATATCGCCGTTGGCTTCAAGCTGCGCTTCGTTGCAGAACTTGGTGAAGATCTCGCCCTTGGCGTGCACTTGGCCGTGGCCGTGAGAAGCGATTCCGCCGTTGACCTGCAGGTCGGTGCCGGCGTCGATGGTGGCGGCCTCGATTGCTCCGCGGACGGTGATGCTGCCGGCGGATCGCACCTCGAAAGTGTCGCGGATAGTGCCGTTGACGAGCACATTTGTGGGTGTTTCGACGTTGCCGCTGGAGAAGTCCACGTCGCCAGGGATCTCCACCACGGATACGACGTCGACCTGATAATTGGTGATGTGCACCTTGCCCGCGCACTTGGCCACCACGGTCTTGCCGTCCTCTGCGAGCCGGAGGTTGGAGCCGAGCTTGATGACGCGCGGCACGCTCTGTGGCTGAATGGGCTTGCCGAGAACGTCGGTGCCGGGTTTTGAGGGTACCGCGGCGGTGAATGTGCCGATGGGCGTATCGGGACGGACGGTCACGATGTTGGTTCGATGGAAGTCGGCCTGGTCGTCCTCGCTGAGATCCGTTGGTCGGGGGGCCAGTTCTTCCGCGAGTTCGAAGCGGGCGTCCTGCCCTTCTTCCGGCGGCTGTGCTTCGACCAGGAGGATTTGCGTTTGGAGAGGCTTGCCCGCTCGGGCGGCCTGCTCGATGGCCTTGATGCGGGCGGTGACGATTTCGTCGATGGCGATGTGCTCTTGGCGCAGAGCAGCAGTGATCTGGTCGGCAGTGATGGAACGCGGATCGACGCCACTGGTGACAAGGTGGACGTTGGCGCCATCCTGGGCGACCACGATGCGAATTGATCGTTCGGCAACCGCGGACATTGCAGGGACCCCCGTCCAGTTTCAAACGGCGAGGGACAACAGTCGGCTCGGCATCGAAGAGCCGGCCGAAAGCCGGCCCTACGTGTCGGCTGCGATCCTACGCGGTCGCAGCGGCGGCGACTTTGGACAGCGTCTGCGTAATCTTCTCCGAGAGCGTCTCGGCGGTGAACGGCTTAACCACGTAGTTGTTTACACCGGCCTTGATAGCCTCGAGGACGCGACTCTTTTCGGCTTCGGTGGTGACCATGACCAGCGGCAGGGCTTTGTCGGTCTCGCGAATCTTGCGGACCAGGGTAATGCCGTCCATATTGGGCATGTTCCAGTCCACCAGCGCCAGGTCCGGCCGCTGTTGAGCGATGAGCGCGAGGGCCTCGACGCCGTCAGCGGCTTCGACGACATCGTTGTAGCCGATCTGCGCCAGCACGTTCTTCTGGATGTTTCGAATGGTCCTGGAATCGTCGACCAACAGGATTCTCATAGCAAAGCTCCAACCATCTCCAGTTTACTCAAGCTCCAGCAGCCACAGGCGCTGCAGGCTGCTTGGCAGCTGCGGCCTTTTCCACCACCAATGCGACCTCAACCGTGAAGTTGCCCAATTCCGAGCTGCAGGGCAGAGCCAATCGCGGCTTGGCCTTGGATTGGGAGACCACGTGCTGGCGGCCGATGATCACGCTGGGCAGGGAGATACTCACGTTGAGCCCCTCGAAGCGAGCCTTGGCCTGGCCGGCCACCATGTTGGCCAGCTCGCCGAGGGCGTCGCTGAAATCGGGGTGGTCGCCGTGCATCTCCACGCCGGCGAACTTGCCTGCGGCGTTGCAGGCGGTTTGCATCGGCAGGCTGAGTACGACGCAGCCCACAGCATCGCCGGACATGCCGATGACGGCGGACACGTCGGCGGTCTGCTCCTCGTTGGCCTGGATGACGTACGGGCGGCCGATAACGATATCGGTTGCGACCATGGTCTTGAAGACGGTCTTGGTCGAGGCAATAAACGGATTAATAAAACGGACGTCCATGTGATCCAGTCCTCGTTATGGGCCTCATTCGGCCAGTCCTATGCCTTAGTACCTCTCGTGCCCATGGCCATATCGGTTTGGTGGTAGCGGCTCTGCACACTCAGGGGTGAGTGTTGGGGGAAAATCGGCTGGTTGGCGCGCGGAATCGGGAAGATGCGGGGTGGCGCTGGGGATGTTTGCGGGTGGGTACAGTGAAAATCCCCAGGAGACGAGGCAGGTTGTGCGGAGTCAGTTGGAGATGGTCTTGAGTCGCCCGATGAGGCGGCCGTGGTGGTCGAGGATGTCGAAGACCAGTGGCCGGTCGTTTGTGGCAAGTCGCTCTGCAGACGGGTTGTTGTAAATGCAGTCGCCCTTGAGGTCGTGGATCCACACGGGGGAGTCCACCCGGTTGTAGGTCTGGGCCAGGGAGCGCAGGCGATCCTGCGAGAGCAGGGGTGTTGGGTCGCTGAGTGGGGTGTTCGACAAGGAGGAAATCATTGTCCACTCCGTTAGGGCATTCACCCTTTTGTTGTAGCGGGTGAGTCACCGTTGTTTCTGCGGTTGCGGCAGTTCCGGACCTACACGCTTTCGACCTCCGAATTATCGGATGAGGGCAGTTGTTTTCTTGAAGCCCTCTGGCGAATGGCCGGTTTTCGTAAGGGGCGGGGCGATAGCTTGCGCGGGTTGTTGTCGGCCGCGGAAGGACACGGGTACTTATAATGGTGCCATGGGCCCGGATGACAAGATCTGCTACTGCTACAACGTTTCTTTACGCAAGCTGTATCACTTCGCCAAGCGGAATGAGCTGAAGCGGGCGAGCCAATTGTCGGGTTGCCTGGGGGCGGGCACGGGTTGCGGCTGGTGCATTCCGATCCTGCGACGCATTCATGAGTCGGTGCAGTCCGGGGAGGTCGATTTACGCATCGAGATGACGCCGGAAGCGTATGCGGAGGCGCGTCGCCAGTACATCGAGAACAAGGAACCGAAGAATCAGTTCGACTGAGACGCATTCGCGTCCTTTTGTGCGCGGCGGGTG
>JBJKSL010000465.1:0-10211 GCA_046704145.1 Phycisphaerae bacterium | reverse complement strand
CTCATTGAAACCGGCAGCCGCATGGACGAACTCATCTTCAACGAGTTCAAGGGCACCGGCAATATGGAAATCATGCTCAATCGCGAGATGGCCAATCAGCGAATCTGGCCGGCCATGGACCTCAAGCAGTCCGGCACACGCAAGGAAGAACTGTTGCTCGGCACCGAGGCGGTCGCCAAAATCTCCCGCATCCGTCGGCAGATCGCCAACATGCCCAACGACAAGGCCATGCTCACCCTGCTCGACGCCCTCGCCAAGCACGACAGCAACGAGCTCTTCCTCCGCAGCATGGCCGCCTAAGGGCCGCCTAAGGGGCTGTCCCCATTTTCAGCTTTGGGAAAATGGGGACCGACCCTCTCTCTTCGCCCGGATGGGTATCACTCGTGACAGGTAAATCCCACGTGCTCGGCCAGCCGTCGGCCGTCGGGATCCTTGATGAACAGCGTGGCGATCTCGCCCGGCCCGTAGCCCACGTCGTTGTATACGAAGACGGCCTGCCCGGTATCGCAGGAGGGGTGATCGGTGGTCAGTCGGCCGGCGCGGATGTCGCCTTTACGTGCAAACTGCGCTTTGCAGGAATACTCAATCACGCCGGACGCGCTCAGCCGCTGCCCGCGACGCAGGCCGGAGGAGCTTCGCGGCTTGCTGGACGTTGACCGTGTTCGCGGTGCGGCCTGCTTGGCCCGTACCGCACTCGCGGGCAGGTGCGTCGCACAAAAGTGACCGACACCGCTGCAGGCGCGGAATTCTTCAACGGTCAGCTGCTGGTCGCAAACGCGGCAGCGAGCTCCGACTTTTCGTGGGGGTTGTGGCGGCTGATCTGACATGCGACGCATTATACCAGCGCTGCTGCACTTCTGTCAGCCATATCGCCGTACGGTAACAAACCGCGCTTGCCGCAGACCGTATCAACGAATAGCATCAGCAGCCAGCGAAGGTCTCATAAGAGACACGCCGGACGCGTCACAGAGGCAAAGCGCAGCAAAAGCCCATGGCAGGCTTGCCATGGGCCTCTTCCAAGGAAGGTCTCCACCGCAGGTGAAGCAAAAACGCGCTCAACACCCCAAGCCCAAAACTGGCGGTAACCCAACCCCAGCAGCGCATGGGTGCTCCACCCCTTGCGCTTCGAAAGCAGTGGGGGATATGCTGCGCTCCCCGCAATCGCTCGAACTCAACCGCTTCTGGCAGGTCGCCGGGCTGTGCACGCTGAGCTTCCTGCTGAGCCTGCCCCTGTTCGCCCCGTGGTCCTGGTGGCCGTTCGGATACGTAGTGTTTCTACCGTGGATTGTCGCGGTAGTCGCATCGCGCGGCGCCCGTTCCGCGTACATCGCCAGCTACCTGCTCGGAGCCGCCTTTTTTCTGTTCCATTTTCGATGGCTGATCGACACCACCCCCGAGGGCTACGTCGCAGCCTCCTTGCTGTACCTGGCTCTGTTCTTCCCGCTGGCCGCCTGGCTGATCCGTCACCTGTGCCATCGCCGGCACATCCCGCTGGCGGTGACCTTCCCGGTCGTGTGGACCGGCCTGGAGGTCCTGCGAGCCAACAATCCGCTCGGCTTCCCCTGGTTCCTCCTCGGCCATAGCCAGATTCGCCTTCTCTCCATGGTGCAGATCGCCGATCTCGCCGGCGTGTACGGCGTGACCTTCGTGGTCGCCGCGGTCACTGGCCTGCTGGCCGATCTGGTCTTGCGAACGTGGGGCCCGGCAGCCGACAGGTTCCAGCGGTTGCGACCCACGCTGCTGTTCGCGACGCCTGCGGTGGCCCTGCTTGTCCTGGCTACTTTTCTCTACGGCCGATACCGCCTCAGCCAGAGCAATTTCACCAAGGGCCCGCTGACCGCCGTCATTCAGGGTGATTTCCTGTTGAGAGCCGTCGTTGACGATCCGGCCGCCGCCAGTGACTCAGCCAAGCAGCGCAAGTATCTCGAACTCATGGGCCAAGCCATCGCCGAGCACCCCGATCTCGACTTGATCGTCTTCCCCGAGACGCCCTGGACCATGTACCTCAACAAGGAGATGCGGATCTACAGCCGGCCCCTCCGCGACCACGAACACTGGGTGCGGATCACGCATCAAACCGGCAAGTCCGTGCTCATCGGGGCCATGTCCGAAGAGCCGCAGCCCAAGGGCTCGTACCCGGAGGAACTCCGCTTCAACTCGGCGTTTCTGTACACCCCAGACAGCGACGAGCCCCAGCGTTACGACAAGATCCACCTCGTACCTTTCGGCGAGTACGTGCCGTTCCGCTTCAGCCCTCACCTGCATTGGCTGTACCGCCTCCTGAACGACGGCCCCTGGAATCCTTGGGGCCGGCCGATGAAACCCGGCGGCAAACCGTTCGAGTACTCGCTGATTGCGGGCAAGGACTTCACCGTCATGCGTCTGCCCGAGGCCGCTTCGGGCAAGGACCGACGCTTCGGCGTGACTATCTGCTACGAAGATGTCATCCCGCAGGTCTTCCGCAAGTTCGTCGCCACGCCCGACGGCCGCAAACGCGTGGACTTCATGCTGAACATCAGCAACGACGGCTGGTTCGGCCACGGCAACCAGCAGGTGCAGCACCTGGTGAACTGTGCCTTCCGTGCCATCGAAAACCGCGTGAGCGTGGCCCGCTCCGCAAACACCGGCATCAGCGGATTCGTCGACCCCGACGGCCGCATGCACGACCTGATGAATGGCTCTTCAGAGCCGGGGTCTGTGACCCCAGTGATGCCCAAACCCGGCGGCACCGGCTATCGCGTGGCCCGCATGAACCTCGACTCGCGCGTGAGCGTTTACAGTGTATACGGCGATGTTTTCGGGTTCGGCTGTCTCCTGTTGGCCGTCTTCGCTGGTGCCGACGTCATCGTGATGCGCTTGCGGCGGCGCGGGCGAGGCAAGCAGTCGGGTGCGGCTTCGGCGGTAGCCAGGCCCGGCAGATGAATTCCGCAGCCTGCCGGATAGAACTCGCAGGCTAGGCCTCGCCGCTCTACACGTTGCAGAAGGGAAGGGACACAATGCAGCGCAGGACGTTTCCTCGAACCGCGGTTCGCACTGGGGTTGGCTGTCTTATACTTGTCTCTGGAGTGCTCGCCCTCGGATGTGCATCTACGCCGGACAATCCTGCCCTGCGCGAGCGGGCCACCCTCTGCCTGCACCGAGGCATGCGCTTTCCGGAGAACCCGGCAGTTCGCGCTCAATCCTTCGAAGCCGCGGCTGACGTTCTGGGCACGCAGGCCATAACGAATATCCGCGAAGGCTTGGGGGATGCCCAGGCCGGCGTGCGGTTTGCCGCCTGCATGGCTTTGGGCCGGCTCGCTGACCGCAGCTCGGCCGGTTTGGTTCGCCGGCTGGTGAACGATCCGGATGCGAGCGTTCGCGTCGCGGCGTACTACGCCTTGGAACGCATGGGCGACTATTCCTACCGTCGCGCCTGGGCAGATGCTCTGCGAGAGGATCCCTCGCCCGCAGTGCGCCGCAATGCCGCCATGGCTCTGGGCCTTCTGGGCAATGTCAAAGCCAAGGGCCTGCTCAGCCGCGCGGCAGGCGAGGATACCGACGACGGCGTTCGCTTGCAGGCCACCGAGGCCATGGCTCTGCTCGGCGATGAGGATGCCCGCAGCCGCTTTGTCCGTGATGCGTTTGGCGGAATGGGCTATCGCCAGCCGTTCGCCTTGATGGCCTTGGGCCACATCAACAGCACCGATAGCGTGAGTGTGCTCCGCAGCCGACTGTACAATTCTCCATACCTGGAGGCCAAACTCGCAGCAGCTCGCGGACTGGCCATGCACGGCTCGCTGGAGGGCTTCGAACTGGCCCTGCAGTCCCTCACCTGGAATCAACCGCAGTCGGACCTGCCCGACGATTCGCCAGAGAACCAGATCATGCGCGTGCGAACCATGGCCGCCATGGCCCTCGGTGAGATGCGGAGCCCGCGAGCACTGCCAACGCTCGACAACTGCATGGAGAACACCGACGACCCGCGCATACAGGTCGCCGCGGCGCGCGCCATCCTGTCGATTCTCAAAAACTCACCGCCCGCCCCGGCAGCCGCACCCGCCAGCCAACCTGCGACGAAAGGCTGAGGGCTCAATACCCGGCGGCTGCAATTTGCGGAGGCTTGCGTTAGTATATTGATTCCGCGCGGCGTTGTTCCACAGGCGCCGGAGCAATGACACGGAGGTAGCCGGGGCACCAACCGATCCGCGCGGGCAGGTAGCAGGAGTCTGCCTTGACGGACATGAAGTGGTTCTCTTTCGTCATCCTGGCCGGCGTGGCCATCGTCCTGCAGACGTCGGCGACGCCACGGCTCGAGATCCAGTCGGCCCGGCCGGACCTCATGCTCATCCTGGCTATCCATTACGCCTTGTGGGGACCGTGGCCGGATGCCGCCATCGCCGCGTGGATCCTGGGCCTGCTGGCCGACATGAACAGCGCCGATCGCATCGGCATCCACGCCTTGTGCTTCGGGGTGGCAGCCTGGGTCATCCTGCGAGTTCGCCAGATCGTGTTTCGCGATCACGCTTTGACCCAGATCCTGATTACGCTGTTGTTCACCGTCGCCATCCAGCTGACGGTTTCGCTTTATCGCCGGTGGGGGGCGACCGCCGGTAGCGGCGACATCCTTATTCCAGCATTGCTGACCGGTGTTTACACGGCGGCGTGTGCGCCGTACCTGCACTGGCTGCTCGTTCGCATGGGCCGATGGACGGGGCTGCGGACGACTCGAGGGTTGTTGAGTCCAATGTGAGGAAAAGCTATTGGCTGTTAGCCATGAGCTATTAGCCATTAGAGCACCGAAACCTTCAAGGACTCGGCAAATCTAACGCAGCAAAAGAACGGCAAATGCCGTAGCTGTCAGCTTTCCAACAAGGGACTTTTTCGGCTAACAGCTAAAAGCTAATAGCTAACAGCTTTCTTCCATGTTCGAGCGACGCGTCAAGCTGCTGCTGGTGTTGTTCGCGCTGCCGGCGATGGCGGTGGCGGCGCGGCTTGTGCATCTGCAACTCCTCAACGCATCCGTCTATCAACAGGCAACCAAGGACATGCTCGAACTGCCGCCTCGGCAGTTCCCCTGTCTGCGCGGGAGCATCCTCGACTCGCGCGGTCGTCGACTTGCCTACGACGCGCCGGCCTGGGACATCGCCGTGCAATACGGCGTGCTCGACCGGACCATGCTGAACGACGCATCCTTTCGCAAACGCCTTTGCGGGAGAATCGGCATCACGCCTGGTGAACTGACCTCCGAACGCATCGCTGCCTCATGGGCGAGGATCGCTCAACTGTCCGAGAAATCACCGGCCGAACTGCAGAGCGAGGCAGACCTCGTCATCAAACGAGTGCGACGCATAAAACAACGCGTCTGCGAGCAGCGCGGCGTTGAGACACTCATCCAGGAAGAACTCGAACCCCATGCCGTCGTCACCGGCCTCGACCAGGCTCAACAGGTCGCCGCCCGCGTCGGACTGGCCGAGTTCCCCTGGGTGCAGGTTGTGTCGAGCCACACGAGGCGGTACGAGGGCGGCTCGGCCATCGGCCATTTGATCGGGCGGGTGATACGTGTCACCGACGAACTGATGGCCAACGATCCCAACGCCGACGATCCCCTCGCCTCTTACTCGCCAGAAGAAGTCTTCGGCGTTCGCGGCGTCGAAGCGCTTTGTGAGACCTGGCTACGCGGCCGACGCGGGCAGACCCACATGGACCGCCTCGGCCACGACCTCTCGCCACCCATCGAGGCTCAGGACGGCAAGGATGTGCACCTGACCATCGACCTGGAACTGCAGCAGGCCCTGTACGCCCGGCTGGGGGCGGAAATCTCAACCCGATTCCCCACCAGTCCCGGTGGATGCGCCGTGGTCCTCGACATCCCGACGCGCAGCGTCATCGCTATGGTCAGCTACCCTTCGGTCGATCCCAACAACCCGCCCGATCCGAGCGAAATCAAGCCCGAGGACGAAATCCGTCGGCCGTATCTGTTTCGAGCCGTGCGCGAGCACTACAACCCCGGCTCGATCGTCAAGCCCATGCTGCTGGCCGCCGGCCTGACCGACGGGACTGTCACGCCTTCCTCGACGGTCACCTGCATCGGGCATTACTTCGCTAATGATCCCAACCAATTACGATGCACCGCGGCTCACGGCGTGGTGGATCCCATCATGGCGATTCAGCACAGCTGCAACATCTTCTTCTATCATCTTGGCGAGAAGATGGGCGTGACGCGCGAAGCCTGGTGGATGCACCAGTTCGGCCTGGGACAATTATCCGGCATCGGTCTGCTGGACGAGATCCCCGGCGGCGTGCCGACCACTCGCAGCAAGGGCGAAGCCCGCCAGTCGGGCATCGGCCAGGGCCAGACCGAGGTGACGCCATTGCAGGCCGCCAACATGATCGCCACCGTCGCGAGCGGCGAATATCGACCGGTGACCGTGTGGGCCAACGATCCGCGACCGCGGCCTGCCACGCGACTGAAGATCGATGAGAGCGCCTGGCGAACCGCACGCGAAGGCATGTACCGAGTGGTCAACCGGCAGGGGGGTACGGCCTTTCATCACGCCGTACTCTCTGCACCCGGCGACTACGTGCTGCTGGGCAAGACCGGCAGCGCCGAGTCCGGCTGGTACCCCGAGTACATCTACACCTGCCGTTCCGCGGACGGCAAGCTGCACGAGATTCGATGCACCCCGGCGTTCTTCAGGAAGTACGCACCGGAGCACGGCCTCAAGTACGTCAGCAGAGCCGACCCGCCGGGCTACGAGAAGACGCACGGCTGGTTTGTGGGCTATCTTGCTCCGCGAGACCACTACCTCGACGATGTGACTTCCGGACGCATGGGCATTGCCATCGCGGTGGTGGTGGAGTACGCCGGTCACGGTGGTGTTGTCGCGGGACCCATAGCAGCCCAGATGCTCGACTCGATCGTGATGGCACGTAATGGGGGGGGCTCATGAGCGGACGCTTCCTTCCGCGATACGGATGGGCTCTGCTGGTGCCCGTGTTGGTGCTGTGCGGACTGAGTCTGCTGACCATGCAGGCCTTGTTCTCGCCTGAGCCGAGCCATGTCTTGGCCAGCGCAGCGATCAAGCAGGGCGGCTTCATGCTGATCGGCTGTGTGATAGCCCTGCTGATCTCCAGGCTCGCCTATGTGCGACTGGGTGCGTTGGCATATCCGCTCTTCGCCGCTTGTCTGCTGCTGTTGGCGTTTCTTCAGGTCGACCGCGTGGTCAACCTGCCCTTCATCCCCGTGCGGAACGGAGCGCGGCGATGGATTGAAATCGCCTCCGTACAACTGCAACCATCCGAGTTGATGAAGATCGTATACGTACTGGCCCTCGGCTGGTACTTGCGGTACCGCCGGAACTACCGCACCTTTGGTGGGCTGATTCCGCCGTTTGTGCTCACGCTGGTGCCCATGGGGCTCATCCTGATTCAGCCGGACCTGGGCACGGTGTTGCTCTTCCTGCCCGTGCTGTTTGCCATGCTGTTTACCGCAGGAGCCAAGGGCAAGCATCTGCTGATCATCATTCTGCTCGGGCTGATCTGCCTGCCGGTGTTCTGGACCAAGATCCGCGATTATCAGCGGCTTCGGCTGGTGGGCATGGTCCTGCAGAGCGAACAACTGCGCGACTACTTCGTGCAGCACGATGACAAATGGCAGTCCTTCCGCCCGCCTAAGACGGAAGCATCAAAGTGGCGAAACGAACTGCTGCATTGGGAGACGCAGGCCGGCTACCAGTTGGTGCACGGCAAGGCGGCTATCGGCAGCGGCGGCGTGTTCGGCAAGGGCTGGGCCAGCGGGGAGTTCGTGGAGAACGACTTCCTCCTGCCCGAGCGGGAAAACGATTTCGTCTTCGCCATGGTCGCCCATCAGTGGGGCCTCGTCGGCGGCCTGCTGCTCTTGTGCTGCTACGGGGCGATTATCGTGATCGGCCTGGACCTGGCCACTGCGACCAAGGAACCCTACGGCCGCCTCATTGCCGTCGGCATCACCACGCTCATCGGCGTGCAGACCCTGACCAACCTATGCATGACCGTGGGCATAGGACCGATCACCGGCGTGACTCTGCCCTTCGTCAGCAAGGGCGGCAGCAGTATCGTCGCATGCTTCGTGTGCATCGGCCTGCTGATGAGCGTCGCCCGCCACCGCCCGATCCTGATGGGCAAAGAACCCTTCAAATTCAACGAAGAAGCCGAACGCTACGGCTTATCAGGGTGACGAAGTGTGTGCACCAAGCTTGTTACGCTGCTATGCTTCCCAGTCTTCTATCTGTAGCCCGGGCACGCGTTTGAATTCTGTCGTATTGTGCGTGACCAGGACCAGCCGATTAGCCAAGGCTATGGAGGCTATCATCAGGTCGTTGGGTCCGATTGGAGTGCCGTTTGCGGCTAGCTGAGATCGAACGCTGCCATACTGCATTGCGGCGGCATCATCGAACGGCAAGGAAGGGAACGCCTTGAAGAACTGTTCCAGCTTTCGCTGGTTCTCTTCGACATTAAGGCTGTGCAATGCTCCATAGAGCAATTCAGCCTTCACGACCGCACAAAGAGCAACGCTGTCGTACCCAGCCCCGGCAAGCCTTCGGCTGACAGTGGAGTTAGCCGGCGATCTCAGGTGTGCGATGCATGTGTTGGTGTCGAGGAGGAACTTCATCCCCATGTTTCCCGTTCCTCGTACTTGCCCTGATTATGTCTGATGAAGGTCGGATCCTCGATGCTGCCCGCAGTCTGTTCTATGAGCTTTCGCCAAGCCTCGGGCGTGATGGCCGTCGGTGTGGTCTCAGCGGGCTCTACGGAGACGATTACCTCGCGATTTCCATCGTCTGGGCTCAAGGGAACGGTAACGCTAAGAGTGCCGTCGGGCCCCACGCGTGATTTGACTGCGATGCGGGTCATGATTTGCTCCTGCATCCCATTATAATGTGCCGCGTGGCCCAATTCACACCCTACTTAGCCAGCTGGCCAATTCCTTGGCGTAATAGGTGATGATCAGATCGGCCCCGGCGCGGGCGATAGCCGTGCTGGCCTCAATGGCGGCGCCTTTTTCATCGATCCAGCCGTTGGCCGCGGCGGCCTTGATCATGCTGAACTCACCGCTTACGTGATACGCGGCAGTCGGCATGCCAAACTGCTCCTTGATCCGCCAGATCAGGTCCAGGTAGTTGATCGCCGGCTTGACCATCACGATGTCCGCACCTTCTTCGATGTCGGCAGCGGTCTCGCGGAGGGCCTCGTCGCCGTTGGCCATGTCCATCTGATAGGTCTTGCGATCGCCGAACTGCGGCGGGGATTCGGCCGCGTCGCGGAACGGACCGTAGTAGCTGCTCGCGTACTTGGCAGAGTAAGCCATGATCGGCACGTGAGCGAAGCTGTTCTCGTCCAGCGTCTGGCGAATGGCGGCAACGCGGCCGTCCATCATGTCCGACGGGGCCACCATGTCCGCGCCGGCCTGGGCGTGCGAGAGTGCCTCCTTCGCCAGTAGGTTGAGAGTGGCGTCGTTGTCCACGTCCTTGCGCCCGGCGCGGTCGGCGATGACTCCGCAGTGGCCGTGGTCGGTGTACTCGCACATGCAGACGTCGGTGATGACGTAGAGGTCGGCGAGCGCAGGCGTAGCCTTAATCTCACGAATGGCCTGCTGGACGATACCGTGGGCGGCGTAGGCCTCGCTGCCGAGGGCGTCCTTGTGCTCGGGGATGCCGAAGAGGATCACCGCCGGCAGACCCATACCGACCAGGACCTTGCATTCCTCCACCAGCGCATCGACCGAAAGCTGAAACTGCCCCGGCATGGACTTGATCGACTGGCGGACGCCCTTGCCCGGGCGGACGAACAGCGGATAGTTCAACTGATCGCCAGACAGCCGCGTCTCACGCACCATCCGGCGAAGCGTGGGGTGCGACCGCAGACGACGAAGTCGGGTTGTGGGGAAGGCCATTGGCTTTAAGTCTCCGATTCGCGAAACGTTCCTGCAAAACAGACCATTCTACCTGCTTCGGGGGCAGAATCCGAATTCGTGTACCGCGTTCTGTCCTGCCGCAGCATCTTTCGCGGAGCATCGCGAATGTTATCGCCTAGACATAGACAGCTCATTGAAAACCGAATACCACCTTGAAAGCCACGGGCGCAGCGAAGGGCGAAGCCCGCAGCGGAACCCGTGGGTCCGATTTCGAATTCTTTCAGACAGCAAATGCACGGCACCCCGTGCAAGAACATGCAACAAAGGAGAGCAACAGATG
>JBJKSL010000464.1:0-3769 GCA_046704145.1 Phycisphaerae bacterium | reverse complement strand
CGCAAGCCGCAGGATCAGAAGCGTCGGTCCGATCAGCCCAATGCGGGGCGGTCCACTGGCGAACGGTCGCGGCGAGAGGAACCGCGGCGAGAGGAGCCGCGGCGAGAAGAGCCGCGGCGTGGGCCGGCGACGGTCACTTTGCCGCCCGCGGAGCCTGTCGATCTCGATGCCGAAGGCGCTGGCGAAGAGCCCTGGGCAAGCGAGGAAATCGAGAAGCTCCCGCCGCCTCCCAACGAGAAGGATGGGCGGTTGATGCTCATCAACGTTGCGGAGGGCGAAGAGTGTCGTATTGCCATCCTGCATCAGAAACGGCTGGAAGAGTTGTTCATCGAGCGGGCCAGTGCCGAGTCGCACGTGGGCAACATTTACAAGGGCCGGGTTACCAATGTGGAGCCCAGCATTCAGGCGGCGTTCGTCGATTTCGGGTTGCCGAAGAACGGTTTCCTGCACATCAGCGACCTGCAGCCGCAGTACTTCCCCGGCGGGATGAAGATGGTCGAGGAAGTGGGCCGCAAGACGCCGCGTCGCGATCGGCCGCCGATCCAGAAGTGTCTGCGTCGCGGGCAGGAGATCATCGTTCAGATCATCAAGGAAGGCATCGGTACCAAAGGTCCGACGCTGACGACGTACATTTCGATTCCCGGTCGTTACCTGGTGATGATGCCGGGCATGAATCGGCTGGGCGTGTCGCGGCGGATCGAGGACGAGGATGCTCGTCGCAAGATGCGGTCCATTCTCGATGAGCTGAGTCTGCCTAAGGACATGGGCTTTATTCTTCGCACGGCCGGACTGGATCGCACCAAGCGCGAGCTGCAGCAGGATCTGCTGTACTTGCAGCGTTTGTGGAAGGTGGTTGCCCGCCGGATCAAGGGCGAGCGAGCTCCTTGCGAGTTGTATCGCGAGTCTGACCTGGTTATCCGCACCATTCGCGACGTGTTCTCTTCGGACTTCTCCCGCATCATCGTGGACGACGAGCGAACGGCGGAGAAGGTGCGCGACTTCCTGGCCATAGCCATGCCGCGCAGCAGTGCTCCGGTGGAGTTCTATACCGGTGCGCGGCCGTTGTTCCACGAGTACAAGCTCGAGCAGGAGATCGATCGGATCAACTCGCGATATGTGCCGCTGTCGTCGGGCGGCTCGCTGGTGATCGAATCGACCGAGGCGCTGGTGGCCATCGACGTGAACAGCGGGCGCTTCCGCGAGCATGACGATGCCGAGGAGACCGCGTATCGTATCAACATCGAGGCGGCGGAGGAGATCGCCCGGCAGTTGCGGCTGCGTGACCTGGGCGGGCTGATTCTGTGCGACTTCATCGACATGCGTGCGGAGAAGCATCGCCGTGGCGTCGAGCGGGCTTTGCGCGACGCACTCAAGAAGCACAAGGAGCGGGCCAAGTGCCTGCGCATGAGCCAGTTCGGCATCGTCGAGATGACGCGGCAGCGCATGCGGCCGTCGATCAAGCGGAGTATCTACCAGGACTGCCCGCACTGTCGCGGCACGGGGCTGGTGAAGAACTCCGAGTCGATGACGCTGGACATCATGCGGTTGCTGCGGCTGGCCATGCATCACGAGACGGTGGACACCGTGGAGGTTCGCGTCGCTCCGGAGGTGGCCTTCCAGTTGCAGAATCGCAAGCGGGCGGCGTTGTATCAGCTCGAGGAGGAGACCCATCGGCGGATCATTATTCGCGTCGACGAGAACATGGGTCCGGATCAGCACTCGTTCGAGTGCCTCGACCGTCGCGGCACGCCCATTCGCATGGACGATCTGCCCGATACCATTCGTGCTGCAGAGGCGCGGTCCAAGCGTCGATCGAACGGACACGGTGAATCGCGTTCGGCGGACAATGGGCGTGAGACGCTGGAGGATGTGTTCGATTGAGGGCGAGGGGAGGGTAGAGGTTTCAAGTTTCAGGTTTCAAGGTTCAGGGGCCAGGCTTCGCGTTCTGGGCCCTGAATCTTGAAA
The DNA here is from genome assembly GCA_046704145.1 of Phycisphaerae bacterium. Taxonomy (GTDB): domain Bacteria; phylum Planctomycetota; class Phycisphaerae; order UBA1845; family PWPN01; genus JACQVT01. The sequence continues at coordinate 1,804 of JBJKSL010000464.1, read as the reverse complement.
GTGGGAAGGTGGGAAAGTGAGAAGGTGAGAAAGTGAGAAGGTGCGAAAGTGAGAACGTGGGAAGGTGAGAAAGTGAGAAAGTGAGAACTTGCGAAAGAGTGAGCACGGGTTGCCGGTTTGGCAGCGCTCGCGCGCTCACTCGTTCAGGCTTTTCAGCACCTTGAGGGCTTCCTCGTAGTTGGGGTGGTTGGTCACCTCGGGCACGTATTCGGCATACCGAATGACGCCTTCGCCGTCCACGATGAACAGGGCACGGGCTTCGATGCGCAGAGCGGGGATGAGCGTGCCGTAGGCTTTTCCGAAGGCCACGTCGTAATGGTCGCTCAGCACGGTCAGGCGGTTGGTGTCGATGCCTTCCGTTCCGCAGAAGCGGGCTTGGGCGGGGGGAAGATCCACGCTGACGGTGTAGAAGTGGACTGCGGGGAACTTGTTGGCCTCTTCATTGAAGCGCTTCGTTTGCATGGCGCAGACCGCGGTGTCCAGTGAAGGCACGACGCTGATCAGCCGCACCCGGCCAGGAGTGTCATTAATCTGATACCAGTCGGCCAGACCCTTTTTCAATACAGCCGTCGGAGCCTTCATGCCGGGCTTCAGTTCCGGACCTTCGAGCTCCAGCGGATTGCCTTTCATTGTGACTTGGCGTGCCATAATTGTGCCCTCAGAGGACGAACCTCAGTGATTTGTATCAGTGTAGGCCGCCAACAGACACGCGGCCAAATCTGAAGACCAGAGGTTAAGGTTTCAAGTTTGAAGTTTCAAGGTTCAGGTTTTCAAGTTGCATGTGACATATTTCACAGATGGTGTCTGTGGCCTTCATCATGTAACTTGAAACCTGCGGCACATGCCTTTTGGAACTGCTCTGAATCCTCATTCACAAATACGCAGGGATTTTTCCTTGTGTGGGGCTGGCATGTTGCCGGCGCAGACGACCGGCTGGAAGCCGGTCCCACACGGAAGCGCCGCTGAATCGCACACAGCGATTAATTGGCGTCGATCAGTTTCCGCCGGCGCATGAGTGCCCGGTAGGCGGGGCCGGGATCGGGGTAGCTGAACTTATCGGGCAGGTTCCACTTGGCGAAGAGCTTACCGTTATCTTCGTCGATTATGGGCATGTCCGCGCTCTTGCGGTCGTCGATGAGTTCTTCGTGGTAGACCAGAGCTTCCCGGCAACCCACGACGAGCAGGCCGGCTTCCTTCTGCACCTTCAGCGAAAGGTCCGGATCCCACGCACAGAAGTAGTAGCGTTCGTCCAGGTAGCCGAGTTGTTCGAGCAGGCTGCGCCGCAGCAGGCCGAAATTGGCGTAGGGGTAGCTGCGCACATTGTAGATGCTGTAGCTGAGGCCCTGGTGCTCGATGGTGTCGAGTCGATTCCACTCGCGGTCCATGTTGTGGTAGAAGGCGACCATGCCCACGTCGCAGAGATCGGGGCGCTCGATGGTGCGGACTGCGGTCTCGACGGCTCCGGGCAGAGGGTAGCTATCGTCGTTGAGCCACATGACGTACTGCCCGCGGGCGGCGCGAAAGCCCTTGTTGTAGGCACGACAGGCGCCCTCACGCTGCAGTTCACGGATGAAGTGGACGTCGGCTTGTTGGGCGAGCCAGTCTTCGGTGCCGTCGGTCGCGCCATGGTCGCCGCCGGCTCCGACCACGATGGTCTCGTGGGGGACGGCGACGTTTGCGCGTATGCCCGCGATGCAGCATTTGAGCCGCTCCAGCCGTGCGTAGGTTCCGATGACGATGCTCACCACCGGGCTGGTTTCTGTTCGATCGGCCATGTGCTGCTCAGTATTGGTCACTGCTGGGT
>JBJKSL010000463.1:0-3378 GCA_046704145.1 Phycisphaerae bacterium | reverse complement strand
ATCGAAGCCGCGTCGTACCAGGACCAATGGCGGTCCATGTACAAGGTGGCTCCGGCAGTTATTGCCGTTATCCCGAACCACAGGAACAGAATCAGGAAAATCCGCTGCTTCAGGATGCGAACCACGTCGCCGAAGTTGAGGGCCGCGGCAGGCGCAGGTGGCCCCCCCGCCCCGCTGATCGGTATCGGAATTCGCTCCTGTTGCAGACTCACTGGCATTGTGGTCATCAGGTCGTCCTTTGCGCCGGTATGAGCGGCTCATCATCGGCTTCCGCGTCTACCACCAGATTGTTCAGCACGTATGAGATCGCTCCATACAAGCCAAACGCGATGAACAGCATGCTCATGCCGAGCATCGTGTGCCAGAACCCGCGAGCCAGGTCATCGTGCCCGAAAACCACCAGAAACCCGGTGGTCGTGACCCGGACGATGTTGCAGAAAATCGCGATCGGCACGCAGCACAAGATCATGGTCAGCCGCTGCCACACAGGCCGTTCACTGACAAAAGCCATGGCCACGCCCAAAGCCATCATCGTCATCATCAGTCGAATCCCGCTGCAGGCCTGCTCGATGTCCAGCGTGCCTGGATGGGTTCGATATATGTATTCGACCAACGCCCCCCGCGGCTGCGCCTCCATGTCTGGAATGAAGTTCAGAACAGCCGACGATACCTGCGCCGCAATAAAACGCAGCGGCATGGTCATTTCTACGTACAGGCCGTGAGGAACCGGTACCGCGAACAGCAGAAAGGCCACTGCAAACCAGCTCCAGCGGGCAATGGGCCAGCCGCAGGTCATGAGCACCACGCCCATGATGGTCATGACCAGCGAAATGCTCTTCGCGTAATCGATGGGATTCACGAATGTGCAGAAGGCGTACATCGAGAAGGCCGCGAAGATGATCACCGCTCCAAGCACCCGGGCTGTGCGGCCCCGTTCCTGAATCATCAGCGGCATGCGGTCCCGCCGCATGTACAGGTAATAGATGCTGAAAAACGGAATGATATACCCGTGAGACCAGTCGCCATCCGTCCGCCAAACGGTGGTCACGGCCCGCAGAACGTACCAGTAGTGCGCAACGAGAATCCCAGCCAGCAACAGGATTTGCACTGCAACTGCCGGTGTCAGCCAGGACCGCGTCTTACTCAACTGATAACTGGGCTGCCCCATGCCTTCCGTCTACTGGTTATTGGAAAAGATTGCCAAATCGCTGCTGCCGCTCGGCTCGCCGAATGTCCCGCGGATTCGCCTGCGCGGAGAACGAATCAATATCCGCAAAGTTGCGGTCGTACACAAACCCAAACCCGTAGGTAAACCTGAACGAATTACGAATGGTGGCCAACAGCGGGGCGATTGCATGCGTCCCTACCCTGACTTCATCATTCTTTTTCAGGTAGACGTTGGGGTCCTTGCCATCCATAATCCGCGCCAGATTCCATTGAGTGATCTCCTCCCGATCCCCGTCCAACCGGCGCCGGATCTCACACCGCGTCGGCCAAGCCAACTGATCCAGGCCGCCAGCCGCAGCCACTGCCTGGGTCAGAGTAATCTGTTCGCCAGCCAGCGCGTACGGCCCGGGCCGGGCTACATATCCCGCCATGTAGTAGAAACCCACGGGGCCGGGATCCACGCGGACCCAATCGTTGTTTCGAATCACCACGTTATAGTTCGGATCTCCGTTCCGAAGTTTTGCGGCCGGAATGCGAATGATCCGATGCTGCACCTCGCTCGCCAGTTCTTCCCAATCCACCTTTGGCGAGCCCGAAGGCGCCGCAGGAGGTGGTGTAACCCTGGCCGCCCCAGTCGGTGTCGACAAGCTTGAAGGGGGGGCGGGCGTTATCGTAGGTGTTCCCGCTGCTTCCGAGGGCGGACGCACGGCGCTTCTCCGCTGCTCGGGCTGTTTCGGCACTTCGATGAACCCATCGTTCACGAATTTATACGACGGCAATCCGCCAGCGGTTCCGGTGGCTGGAGCGCCTCCACCGGCCGGCCCTGCGGGTGCGGCTGATGCTGGCGTGCTCTGAGTGGAAACCGCATGTGGCGGCTTCACAGCTTCAATAAGATCTCCTGGTACCTCGTCCGCAGGCAGGGCAAGCGAACCGTTATTGGGGCGCTCGCTCGGGTGCGGCTTGGCTGGGGCGCTCTGGGTTGGAGAGCCCACGGAGGTCTCCGACATCAAAACCGGGCTGACCGGCGGAGCGGGCAGCGGGTTTGGCGAAGGAGGAACCGGAATGGCCGGTGCCGCTTCGGCGGGTGCAGCCTGCTCGGCTGGTGAAGTCGCGGCCGCACCTCGATCTCGCACCACCTTGCGGCCGGCACTGCCGTTACGGAACACCCACACAAATTTGGCGCTGTCGTCCATCCCGCCACCCAGATTGATGGCTTCGCGGACTCTGAAGTCAGGGCGTGCGATGCGATAGGGGCCCGCATACAGCACCGCGCCTGAAAGGTTGTACATTCGCTGAACCGGATTGGCCACGGTGACAGTTACCGTGGGGCTGGAATCCATGTGATAGATGCCCAGGGCCTTCGCCTTCTGGATGATGTCACTCTGCAGTTCACGTGCGGTTCTCCCTGCGGCCTTGACCCGTTCGAGCTGGGGCATGTCGATATAGCCCAACTCATCAACCGTGGGCGAGAGCTCAGTCTCTGCTCCCAACTGGACAAAATCCAGCAGCCGGATCTGTAGTGTGTCCCCCGGGCCGATTTCGTATTCCTCGACCTCGGCCACCAGATCCTCAGGCTTGGGGTCTTCGGCTCCTACGATGCCTATCGGCGTGTCACGAAAGCTGATCGACCGCTGAATGTCGGTGACCACATCCTCACGGAATTAACCGACGGCTGTCGTATCGAGATAGGCGTTCCACCAAGCGTTGGACAGCCCGCCCCCCTCGCAGCCCGTACAGGCCAGGGCTGTCGCCAAGAACACCGCCACGAATAGAGCAATAGCTGTAAAACGCATCGATCACTCGCTTGCCTGTGACCACTCCACTTGCCGGCTCTAAGCGTCTGTGGTCATTCTGATTGCGCTAACTCTCAGGACTCGTTGGCCGCGTTATTATCGGCATAGATAAACGAACGGGTTGAGGTACTATCCTGCCCTTTGCAAAAGGTTTGCGGTTCAGGAGCCCTCCGCTACTTAGATATTCGCCCAGCGTAGTCGCCCGGTTCGGACCGCCAGCGACTCAGGAAGAAGAATCACGGGAGCGAGCCGGCCACTTCGCCCTCGTGGTGGGAAGAACTGAAACAGATCCACCTATCCTCGAGCACCCGCCAAACACACGACTATGACGAGTGCCATGCTACCTGCTGTAGCAACAGTAGTATGGTAGTGTCAAGAAGTTAAGTCAACCTCATCTAGAGATTTCACAAGGTGTTGC
>JBJKSL010000462.1:0-4896 GCA_046704145.1 Phycisphaerae bacterium | reverse complement strand
GTGGAATACCGTTCTTCGCACGGATGCCCCCATCACCCTAGAGACCGCCCATCGCCGCAAAGACGGCACCAGGATACCCGTCGAAATCACCGCCAGCGGACTGAACTACAGGGGCACCTTCTACCACTTCGCAGTGGCCAAGGACATCACCGAGCGCAAGAACGCGGAGGAAGAGCGGCTCAAGATGGAACGAGCTCTTCTGGAGGCCCAGAAACTCGAGAGTCTAGGTCTGCTGGCGGGTGGAGTTGCCCACGACTTCAATAACCTGCTGACCGCGATGCTCGGCAGCGTCAGCCTCGCCCGCGGCCTCGCAGAGCCGAGCTCTGCGGTGGCCGGCCATCTCGAACAGATCGAGTCTGCGGCCCAGCAGGCGGCCGACCTCGCCCGCCAATTGCTGGCCTACTCCGGCAGGGGCAAGTTCCTCGTCAACACGCTCGATTTCCGATCGCTGATCGAAGAAACCGGCCATCTGCTTCGAGTTTCCATTCCCAAGCGGGTAAACGTCGATTACAGCATGGACGAGCGACCCGTCTATGTCCAAGGTGACCCCGCCCAACTTCGCCAGATCGTGATGAACCTCATCATCAACGCATCGGAATCCATCGGCGATGCTGAGGGGGCGATTGCCGTCCATGCGACGACTGTCGAACTCGATCGCGACAAGCTGGCTCTCACTTTCAGCGACCGCGGCCTGCGCGAAGGCAGATACGCCATGCTGGAAGTGAGAGACACCGGTTGCGGCATGAGCACGGAAGCCCAAAACCGCATCTTCGAGCCTTTCTACAGCACGAAGGCTCACGGTCGAGGCTTGGGCCTCGCCGCCGTGCTCGGCATCGTGCGGGGACACCACGGCGGCCTGCAGATCGACAGCAAGCCCGGCCGCGGCACCACCATACGTGTGCTGCTGCCAAGTGCGGAAGCCCCGGAGTCGCAGGAACAGACACAGCCCCCAACCGTTGCCAGCGAATCCAACCACCACGTCGGCGGCACCATTCTGGTTATCGACGACGAGCAACCCGTGCGAGCGGTGGCCCAAGTCATCCTGGAGGATAGCGGCTTCACCGTCCTGACCGCCGAAGACGGCCAGCGGGGCGTCGGCATGTTCCAGGACCACGCAGCAGAGGTCCAGGCTGTTCTGCTCGACATGACCATGCCGCGCATGGACGGCCGCGAGGCGCTCATCGAACTGCGACGCATTCGGCCCGACGTCCGAATCCTGTTGTCCAGCGGATATGATGAAACGGCAACGGTGGCTGAATTGTCCGCCGGCGCGATTACCGACTTTATCCAGAAGCCTTACCGGGCGGACCAGTTGGTTCAAAAGGTTCAGGAGCTGATCAGTAAAGAGCAGCAATAGGCGGAATCGGCGTCAATCATCCGGAGATCGATTCGGCTGGTCGCGTCCATGACGCGAGTCTTGCCCTTTGTTGGCCTCGTCCTCGTTCTTGTCTTTCGAAGACGGATCGCTCATACCCAGGGGTGGCAACTCGGCGAGAGGCTTGTTCTCCGCTTCCGGCGGCAGGTGGGTTGTAGCCATCAGCTTGCGCTGGCGACGGTGCAGGTAAATCCCACCCCCGATCACGGCCGCCAGGATAAGCACGATCGCAAGCGTGTGATAAGCCGTGCGAACGTCGCGTTTGATCTCCTCGAGACTGCCTCCAAAGACGTAACCTAGCAGGATCAATGTCGGGACGCTGATGCAGGCGGCGGTGCCGTTCACCACCACGAAGGTGAGCCGAGGGACCCGCATCACGCCGGCGGCCGTGAAAATCATCGCCCGCAGTCCCGGCAGAAATCGGCCAATGAAGATGATCTTGATGCCGTGGCGGGCGAACATCTCTTCCGCCATGAGTAGCCGCCGGGGGTTCACCAGTCGACGGACGATACGATGCTCTACGATGTGGTGCCCGAAACGCCGCCCCATGGAGTACAGGAACAGGTCTCCTGAAAGCACGCCCAACAGGCCTGCCAGGATCATCGCCGGTAGATGCGCCTCCCCAATGTGGCAGAGATAGCCGCCGGTCAGTAGCGGAATATCTTCGGGCAGTGGCAAGCCCAGCCCCGAGGCTACCAGGACGAAGAACACACCAAGGTATGGCCACTGATCGTACGACATCCACCAGACCTCAAAGACACTCCGCTTGTGTCGCGAACTCCAGGCGCGGTTAGCTAGTCTACGACATTGCCAACTCAGACTCCAACCGTTACCCTCACCGACCCGCAGAACGGCTATAATCGAAGCCCAAGAGGAGCCAGTATGTTTCGCGAGAAGTGGTACAAGGAAGGTTTGCGTTTCACCTGCACTGAGTGCGGCAGTTGCTGCACCGGTGCCCCCGGCTACGTGTGGGTGACTCTGGAGGAGATCAAGCGCATCGCCAAATTCCTCGGCCACGAAGACGGCTCGTTGCCCGCAGACATGCTTCGCCGAGTGGGCTTCAGGTATTCCCTGACCGAAAAGAGCAACGGAGATTGCGTGTTCCTGGTGTCCAACAACGGTAAGCGCGGCTGCAGCGTTTATCCTGTCCGGCCGCTACAGTGTCGGACCTGGCCCTTCTGGACCTCCAATCTCAAGACACCGGCCGACTGGGCGGACGCGGGCGACAACTGTCCAGGCATGAACAACGGCAAGAAGTACAACTACGTGCAGATTGAGACCATCCGCACCCAGAAATCCTGGTGACGGCATTTGCCGTTTGTCTGTAGAGGGGCGTTCATCGCGTTCCTGAGATTCCGGAGAATTGTGACGCTACACGCAGACTTCAACTCCTCGCACGCCGACATCCCGGTCGTAGAGCTTCGCGCCGCCGCCAGCCGCCCGGAGGTCGTCGCGGTTATGCGCGATCTGTACGCCAGGGCGGATGAACACATCGCCGCTCAATTGCCTACATGCTGGAACAAGGGCGAATGCTGCCGGTTCGGTGCGTACGGCCATCGGCTCTACGTGACCGCGCTGGAGGCAGTCTATTACATCGCCATGGAGGCGGCCGATTCGGACTCCATGGCGTGCGGCAGTAGCTCCGCACTACCTGTCGTGAAGGACAAGGATGACGTCTGCCCGCACGCCCGTGAAGGCAAGTGTCACGCCCGGCAGCGCAGACCGTTGGGGTGTCGCGTCTTTTACTGTGATCCGGCTGCGCAGCACTGGCAGGGGCCACTCACTGAGTCCTTCCTGGGGGAATTACGGCGGCTGCACGACGAACTTGGCGTGCCGTACTTCTACGCTGACTGGATGGCCGTGCTGACGGCTTTGCGGGCCGAGCCTGCCTAACATGTAATACGCATTTGCGTATTTCCGCGCGCGGCGAGTGACGCACAAGCCGGGGGTTCCCAGGTGCCGGAGCGTCTGCTGAATTTTGCCCACCTCGAGCGTCTCTCTGAAGACATCCTTCATGACGGGCAGTTGTGCCGTGTCGTGCATATATATTGTCACTATCCTGATTTCCGCTGCGTGGCCGACCCCGAGGAAGGCATGGCTTGCGTAGACGATGTCGCCCGGGCGGCGGTTCTCTACCTGCGACATTTCGAATTGACCGGCCATTCGGCTTCGCGTCGCAAAGCCGAAGCCATGCTGCGGTTCATCCTGTACATGCAGGCACCGAGCGGGCTGTTCTACAACTTCGTCATCAACCGCGGCTTGGAGATCAACCGCACACATATCCGCAGCCGGGCCGAGCGTGTGGAGTGGTGGACGGCAAGGGCCGTGTGGGCGTTGGGCACCGCCTGTCGGGCGCTGCGCACCGCCAACCCTGTTCTAGCCAAACGCTGTGCGGAATCGGCCTGCCGGGTCCTGCCGCATGTATCGCGTCTGCTCGAAGAATATCCGAAAGCAGACAGCTACCTTGGCCGAACGGTGCCGCGCTGGCTTCTCTATGGCGATGGCGCTGACGCCACCAGCGAACTGATTCTGGGGCTAGTCCGCCTCCGGCAGCACCATGCGGATGGTGAAGTGCAATTGATGATAGACCGCCTGGGCGAGGGCATCGCGCTTATGCGCTACGGAGGGATGAACCGGTTCCCGTTCGGGCTGCACGCCTCCAACCGGCACTGCTGGCACAAGTGGGGCAATTCGCAAACGCAGGCCCTTGCTGAAGCCGGCTTGCTGGACAGTGCCGCGCACGAAGCGAACGAATTTTATCCGCGGCTACTGATTGAAGGGCTGTTGCACTCCATCTGGTTTGATCGGCTGCACGCCATCCGCTACTACGAGCGTATTGCCTATGGCGTGCGAAGCATCGCCGTGGGATTGGTGCGGCTGTTCGAGCAAACGGGCGAGATCAAATACGCGCGCATGGCCGGGCTAGCCGCCAGTTGGCTACTCGGCAACAATACCGCCGGCGCAGCTCTCTACGACTGTGCGACAGGTCGCTGTTGCGATGCGCTGATGAACGAGAAGCGGGTAAATCAGAACGCAGGGGCCGAGTCCACCATTGAGGCTCTGCACACCATCCTGGAAGTGCAAGCCATCCCTGAGGCCCGTTGCTGGCTGCACGTGCAGGCTGAGCCCGCTGTACGCCTGAGCCGCCACGGTGAAGAGTACCTCTACCGTACGTTCCGCACGCAGACGAGGCCCCACCGTAGTGTCGGCGTGATCCTGAACCTGACCCACGAGTCATTGCAGGTACTCACAGATGAACAACTCGAAGAGTTTGTGAAAGGCGCAGATCCCGAACTTCTTGGCCTCACGCCCGCACTTCGCTGAGCAGAATGACGGATATCTGCAGGTTCCGATATCACCGGCATGCAGAGTTGTTCTGGGCCGTTATTCGCGGTTCCGCGGCGTCAGAGATCCTCTTCAAGAACCGAGGCAACTTGTTGCCGGCAATTTGCGTCAACAAGTTGACGCGGTCCTGAGAAAAGGGGCCGCTTAGGCCGTCTGGCAGAGCCTTAAATCAGCGG
>JBJKSL010000461.1:0-4477 GCA_046704145.1 Phycisphaerae bacterium | reverse complement strand
GGACTATCCGCGGACTCCGCAGGCCGGCCTCTCTGACGCCGATGCCGAGATCACCCTTCTGCTCATGCAGGCTGCCAGCCGCGTCGACCCGAAACTGGCGGACGCCTGGCTGTGGCAGTTCGATATGCTCGATGCTCTGGATCGACAGGAGCCCGCACGCGAGGCGCAGGGGCGCTACGTGGCGCTGCAGCCCGACAACATTGCCGCTCACCTGCAGTGGATCGGCCTGGAACTCGAGCACTTGCAGACGGCCGAGCAGCGGGCCGAGTTCTGCACCACCCAGTTGCACACGCCGAACCTGCCCAGCAAGGTGGCCAGCGACCTGCATCGTCGACTGGCCGAGTTCCACCTCAATCGCGGCGAACGCAGCAAGGCCATCGCCGAGGCCAAGGCTGCGGTGGAAAGCTACGATCTGAACTTCACCGCTCGTGATCTGCTTGAGGAGTTGCAGCCGGGCTCTGCTACGCAGGCTAGTTCGCCGGCGTCTTCCGGTGACGAGCAGATGACCGAGCTGCAGACGTTGCTGCTGGTCCTCTCGGCGGCACCGGGCAACCCTGACCACGCGTTGGACGCCGCAGATGTGTTGATGCAATTGAATCTGCCCGAGCCTGCTGAACGGCTGTACGCGCATGCGGCGGCGCTGCTGCGGATTGCCGATCCGGAGGGGCATCTGCCGGGCGCGCTTATGGGCCAAGCCACGGCTTTGAGAATACTCGGTCGCGGCCCAGACGCCGATGAAGCAATCAAGCAGGCCGGCGAAGCGTGGAAGACGCTGCTTGCCCGCGCGGGCAATGCGTTCAGCCCTGATTTGACGGCTGAAATGGCGTGGTTCTACTGCCGCTACAATCCCCAGCCTAAGGAGGCTGAACGGCTTGCCCAGCTCAGCCTTGCGGAGAAGCCGGATTCGGTTGTCGCGCGGCGGGCACTGGGCTCCGCTCAGCGGCAGCTTGGTCAGTTGGATGCGGCCAAGATCGAGCTTTCGCAGATAGCCGATCGCGACGTCGCAGCCGCCGCCGAGTACGCCCGGCTACTGGCCGTACAGCAGAAAGCCGATCTGGCCAGGCAGGCACTGACCCGCGCTGCCACACAGCCCGCGGATGCGGCGGATCGACTTTTGCTCGACCAGCAAATGCGCGAGCTCGGCCTTCAGACGCCGGCCAGTCAACCGGCACCTGTGCAGGCGGAAGCTGCAGTGGCGGCGTTCAACTGGCCGGTGCTGGACTACCCACTGCACCCCGACAAGTATCTGAGACTGACTCTCTCCGTGCCTCGTCGCGAAATGCCGCCAGCCGAGCCCTGGGTGCTGATGGCCCAGCTCAAGAACGTCGGCAGCTTTCCGATCACGCTGGGCGAGGGGCTGATGGTTGCTCCTGATCTGCTGATGTCCGTGGACACCACCGGAGACCGGCCGCGGAGTTCCGGCCCGACCATCCGAGCGTCCTTCAACCGCACCACCCGTTTGATGCCGGGCGAAACCGTCGAACTCACTCAGACGGTGGAGTTGGGCGCGATCCGTTCCGGCATGATAGGCACGCCGCAGCAGACGCAGGATGTAACCGTTACGGCGGTGCTCTCGCCGATTCAACTCGTCAACGCCCAGGGGCAGCAGGCTTGGGGCGCCAATATCGGTGGGATGATCGCCGACTTGAAGTTCCAGCGCGTGGGCCTGCAGTTGCAGGAGGGCACGGTCGCCGGGCTCATCCGTCAGACGCGTGCAGCCGAGCCGATGGAACGCATACAGGCGCTTGAAGTGTTGAGCATGCTCCTGGCCGAGCACCAGCACATCCAGGCGGGCCGACTGCATTACGCGGTACGGCCTATCGATCCAGCTGCCGTGGAAGCCGCCATCCTCGCCACCGCTACCGACAGCGATTCGCGCGTGCGCGCACGCATGGCCGAATGCTTCCGCTGGTTCTCACTCGACAAGGACGCAACCGTCGTGGCCACCCGCATGTTGAGCGACCAGGACTGGCTGGTGCGAGGGTTGATGTTCCGCGCCCTGGCCGACCACTACGGACCGAAGTTCCTGACCATCTTGGCCAAGGCCTCCACCGCCGACCCCGAAGAGTGGGTCCGCAATATGGCAGCGGCATTGCAGGCCCGGATAAGCCCAGCCTCTCAGCCCGCGAATTGATCGACTGCCGATCCGTGCTTGTAGTCTATCGTCTTGCCGGCTTGCTCTTCGCGGGCGGCGCTGGTTTGACCTTGGCGGCCGGGGCCTTTCGGCTTTCTTCCGCAGCAGGCTTGTCGGCCTTGCTCTCAGCATTCTTGGCGGAGTCAGAGTTGCCGCCAGGATTGCTTTCCTTGGGCGCCGGCAGGCGAACCGCGAGGATCTTGGCCCGGATTTCCGCCGCCAGATCGGGATTGTCACGCAGGAACTGCTTGGCGTTCTCGCGGCCCTGACCGACCCGCACCTGCCCATAGCTGATCCACGAGCCGCTCTTGTCCATGATGTTGTCGGCGATGGCCATATCGATAAGGTCGCCTTCAGTGCTGATGCCGCCCTTGAACATGATGTCGAACTCGGCAGTCTTGAACGGGGCGGCCACCTTGTTCTTGACCACCTTGGCTCGCACGTGATTGCCGACAGCCTCGTCGCCCTCCTTGATGGTGGTAACACGACGGATGTCGAGGCGGATCGAGCTGTAGAACTTCAACGCACGGCCGCCCGGCGTGGTTTCCGGATTGCCGAACATCACGCCGATCTTCTCGCGGATCTGGTTGATGAAGATCACGATGCACTTGGATTTGGCGATAACCCCGGTGAGCTTCCGCAGTCCCTGGCTCATCAGCCGTGCCTGCAGGCCCACGTGCTGCTGACCCATCTCGCCTTCCAGTTCAGCCTTGGGCACCAAGGCCGCCACCGAGTCGACAATCACACAATCGACGGCGTTGGAGCGCACCAGCATTTCGACGATTTCCATGGCCTGCTCGCCGGATTCGGGCTGGCTGACCAGCAGTTCCTCCAGCTTGACGCCGCAACGCTTGGCCCAGGTTGGGTCGAGAGCATGCTCGGCATCGACGATCGCGGCCACCCCGCCGGCCTGTTGCGCCGACGCCGCCACGTGCAGAGCCAGCGTGGTCTTGCCGCTCGATTCCGGGCCGAACAACTCCACGACGCGGCCGCGCGGAATGCCCGCTCCGCCCAGAGCAATGTCCAGCGAGAGCGCGCCCGTGCTCAGGCCCTCGCGGACGACCGCGTTCTCGTCGAGCTTCATGATCGCCCCTTTGCCAAAGCTCTTTTCGATCTGGGCGAGGGCTCGTTCCAGTGCCTGATCCCGCTTGCTGCCGTCCTGTTCGCTCATGCCTGTTGGGTCCCTGAGAAAATGTTGATCGCCGATTTACTGCCGCCACCTGATGTAGCCTGCACCTGCCGTCGCGCTCCAAGCACCGCCGGCAGGACGCCGCACATAATAGTGCCCGGATGGGTATAACGTACGCTCCGCCGCGCATTTGCGCTGACCGCGGCCAAAGTATACTCCAGATCCTAAGTTTGGCAAGTGTTCGGTATCGAATTTATCGATCAAGTTTTTTGGATGCGGCCAGGCTTGACCGCGAGGTTAGGGCAATGTTAGGATGCGACTGGCCAAGTTCTGGTGCCAAGAGGTGAAACTGTGGTGAATCTGTGGGCCGAGGAGGAGGTTGGTGTGGCTGCCGATCTACTGGCTCGGCTCGATCGCAGGTTCAAGCCGGTGTGGGAGGCTCGGCCCCAACACGAGCAGGAAGCCTTGGCCCGCTACTTTCTGCCACACAAGTCGGGCAAGCCGGTGATCGGCCCTACGCGGCCGCGGGTCCTCAAGTGGTACTGTCCCTTCGCCTGCCAAAGCACGTTCCCCAGCGGCCATCGCTATTGCATCAACGTTTACACCGGCTGTGCCCACCGATGCACGTACTGCTATGCCACCGCCTACGAACCCGAGGCCTGCGCAGCCAAAAGAGATTTCAAGAAGCTTCTCGCCAGAGATATGGCTGACCTGGAAACGTTCGATGTGCCGTCAGCTCCGGTCCATCTATCGAACAGCACGGATGCCTTTCAGCCGCTGGAGAGAATTACTGGTCACACTCTGTATGCACTCCAGCAGAGCTTCGAGCATCGCCACCGTTTCAACACGGTCACGGTGCTGACGAAGAATCCGTTGCTGGCAGCAGAGCCTGAATATCTGGCCGTACTCGAATCGCTGCGCGATCTGCCCAGGGACCATCCGCGATACTCTGATTTCGCCCGGCGCGGCCGGCTTGGCCTCGTCGTCGAGGTCAGCCTTGCTTTCTGGCGCGATGAGGCCCGACATTTCTACGAGCCAGGGGCACCGACAGTCGAACAGCGGATCGAGGGCCTCAGGAAGCTGAGCGCGGCAGGCATTCCATTGCGTTTGCGGATCGATCCGCTGTTTCCGCGCTCTCCGCTGCCGGCAGCAGGCCAACCTCGGCTCGAGAATTTCGGCCTGCCTGAGGCACAAAGCCTGAACGACCTGCAGCA
>JBJKSL010000460.1:0-3503 GCA_046704145.1 Phycisphaerae bacterium | reverse complement strand
ACCGCCTGCACCTGGAGATGAGCCTCAACATCCAAAGCGGGTGGAATCTCGGCGGCCCCATGGTCAAGGCCGAGGACGCCCCCAAGAGCCTCGTCTGTTCGGAAACTAGCGTCAGCGGGCCGACCACACTCAAGCGCAAACTCGCCGAGCCGAAGCATCCGCGCGATTTCTACCGCGACCTGATCGTGCTGGCTTATCCGCTCAAGGCCAAGCCCGCCGAGGAGAAGAGCCTTGCGCCCGTGACCGCCAGTTCCGCGCAGTCCGCATTCTCGGCGGAGAATGCGGTCGACGGCCATTTGGACTCGTACTGGGTTTCCGGCGGCTCCAAGCCCGGCCAAGGCCCCACGCGCGAGCGGCCGGAGTGGGTCCAGTTCAACTTCGGCAAGCCAACCAAGATCGCCGGTGTGCTCATCAAGGGACGGACTGCATACGGGCCCAAGGACGGCGAGTTTCAGACCTCCGACGATGGCAAGAGCTGGCACAAGGTGCAAGCCTTCTCCGCTGTCGACGGTCGCGATACGCAACTCAAGTTCGATCGGCCGGCGACCGGCTCGTATGCCCGCGTGGTATTCTTTAACGCGCTCGATCCGGCTCATCCCGAATCGCCGCGAAACGTGCAGGTCTGCGAGATAAAACTACTCGGCACAGACCCCGCCTGGGAGCCGCACACCGCCACGCGCGAGATTCAGCACTGGCAGGAGAAGGCCCTGCTCAAGCCTCTCAGTTTTTCCGCTCCGAACACCGCCATGTTGCTGATCGATCAGCCGGGTACGCCTGGCGAAGAGGACACGCTCGCTCGCGACGTTGTGAACATCACCGACAAGATGAACCCCGACGGCACACTCACCTGGGACGTGCCCGCCGGCAAATGGCAGATCATTCGGGTGGGCTGCACGCTCAGCAATCACTGCCACGTCTCCACCTGCAGCGACGGCTGGCAAGGCTACGCTCTGGACGCCTTCGACGCCGGCGCGTTCCGCCGTTACTGGAATGCCGTGGTCGAGCCGCTCATTGACGACGCTGGCCCGCTGGCCGGTAGCGTGCTCAAGTATCTGCACACGGACAGTTGGGAGATCGAGGTCGCCAACTGGACGCCCACCCTTCGTGAGGAGTTCCGCAAGCGTCGCGGCTACGACTTGCTGCCGTTCCTGCCCGCGATGGCCGGCCACATTGTCGACAGCCGAGACGCCACCAACCGCTTCTACAACGATCTCCGCAAGACCATGGGCGACCTGGCCGTCGACAACCACTATCGGCTGTTCTCGCAGTGGGCGGCCAAGCACGGCCTGCTGCTGCATCCCGAGTCCGGCGGCCCGCACGCTGTGCCTATCGACTCGCTGCGCTGCCTGGGCATGGACGACGCCCCCATGTCAGAATTCTGGGCTCGCTCGTGGCGGCATCGCGTGACCGATGAAGACCGCTTCTTCGTCAAGCAGCCAGCCTCTGCCGCGCACACCTACGGCCATCGCCTCGTGCTCGCGGAAGGCTTCACCACTATGGGCCCGCACTGGCAGGAGACGCCCGCCGACACCCTCAAGCCGTCGTTCGATCGTGCCTGTTGCGAGGGGCTGAATCGCCTCGTGTGGCATGCGTTTGTCTGCTCGCCGGCAGAGATGGGCCTGCCCGGCCAGCAGTACTTCGCCGGTACGCACTTCAATCCCGAGTCCAGGTGGTGGAGCCGCTCCGGCCCGTTCCTGGCCTATCTCAACCGCTGCCAGTTCATGCTGCAGCAGGGGCTTTTCGTGGCCGACGCGGTGTACTACTACGGCGACCACGTGCCCAACTTCACGCAATTGCGGTCGTCGGACCCGGCCAAACTCGGAGCGGGTTACGACTACGATGTAGCCACCGAAGAGGTCGTGCTCACGCGTATGAGCGTACGCGACGGCCGCATCGTGCTGCCCGACGGCATGAGCTACCGCGTGCTGGTGCTGCCCGATCGGACGGCCATCGCGCCCCCCGTGCTGCGCAAACTGAGAGAGCTTGTTGATGCCGGCGCCACCGTCATCGGCCCCAAGCCCGAGTCATCCAACAGCCTGCAGGACTACCCGACCTGCGACCTGGAGGTGAAGAGACTCGCCGCGCAACTGTGGGGTCGCAATAATGACACTGTGCATCCGTTTGGCCAAGGCCGCGTCATCTCGGGCCAGACTGCTCGGCAGGTGCTGCTTGCTGACGGCGTCTCCCCGGATGTCGAGGTCGCTGCAATCACCGCCGAGAAGTCTACACCGCCAGAGAAGGCCATCGGTGCGGTGCTCGACTACATCCATCGTCGCGACGGCGACGCCGAAATCAACTTCGTCTGCAATCGCTCCAATGGCGGCGTCAAGGCTGATATCCGCTTCCGCGTGGCTGGCAAAGCACCGGAACTGTGGAACCCGCTCGATGGCAAGACGCGGCCGCTGCCCCAGTATACCGTTGCTGACGGGCGTACTACTGTACCGCTGGAGTTCGCTGCTTACGGCTCGTGCTTCGTCGTCTTCCGCAAGCCTGCAACGGCTTCGCCTAAGGCCGATGCAAAGAACTTCCCGGTGCTTGCCAAGCTGCACGAGCTCGACGGCGCCTGGCAGGTGCACTTCGATCCCAAGTGGGGCGGGCCGGACTCGGTGCAGTTCGATTCGCTCGTCGATTGGACCAAGCGGCCCGAGGACGGCATTCGCTACTACTCGGGGACGGCGACATACAAGAAAGCGTTCGACTGTCCGGGCTTGCCCGCCACCGATGGCGCAAAACGCATCTGGCTCGACCTGGGCGATGTACGGCAGATCGCCGAGGTGCGTCTGAATGGCAAGAATCTGGGCATTTTGTGGGCCATTCCGCTTCGCGTCGATGTGACCGGCGTGATCGAGCCGACCGACAATAAGTTGGAGATCGACGTGGTCAACTTCTGGCCCAACCGGATAATTGGCGATCAATTCCTGCCCCCCGAGCAGCGGCTTACGCGCACGAATATCCGCAGGCTGACCAAGAAGACGCCGCTGGTCGAGTCGGGTCTGCTGGGGCCGGTGAGCTTGTTGGTATCGGAGAATTGAGAAGAGCTGAAGGCCGCAAGAGAAGAGTATTGGCCGCGAAAAGGCGCAAAATGCGCAAAAGAAAGAATGGACTTCTTTGTGCTTTTTGTGCCTTTTTGCGGCCGCACATTCTTCAGTTTTGATCGCCTTGAGGGCGGTGTGTTGAACAACTGAACCCGAGGAAGAACCGAACATGCTGCGAATTGGCCTGCGGAAAAGCCGTTTGAGTTGCCTTGTGGCAATGGTTCTGGCCATGCCACTCGTCGCTGATGCGGCCGAGCCGACGTGGGTAACCGTTCCCTCAGAGGCCACGTGCCCCATCCTGCGCAAAGAGTTCTCACTTTCGGCGGTGCCCAGCAAGGCCGTCCTACGCATGGTGGGACTCGGTCATTTTCAACTGCACGTCAACGGTCGGCCGGTGGACGACGTGCCCATCCATCAGCCCTGGTCGCAGTACGACAAGACCATCTACTACGAAGAGTTCAACATCGC
>JBJKSL010000459.1:0-2913 GCA_046704145.1 Phycisphaerae bacterium | reverse complement strand
GGGACCCCACACACGACTACACACAGACCCTGAGTTGACTATCCGACGGTAACTGCGATGCGCCGCGGTAAAAACCCGGCCGCCCGGAAACCTGCCAGACCCATAATTGGTAAACCACAGAGAACAGTGAGAATGAAAATTCGAGGGCAGGGAATAATGTGGCCCTACACGCCGACCCTGCACAAAGCAGCTCGCCGGTTGGCCCTGCTCTGCGATCTCCGTGTATCCTGTGGTAATAATCCGAACGAATCTCAATCCTTGCCGCGGTAGATGCATCCGGAATTGCAGGTCTCGGCCACT
Organism: Phycisphaerae bacterium; assembly: GCA_046704145.1. Taxonomy (GTDB): domain Bacteria; phylum Planctomycetota; class Phycisphaerae; order UBA1845; family PWPN01; genus JACQVT01. Next base: position 2,613 of record JBJKSL010000459.1, on the reverse strand, counting down.
TCCACGGCACTCAAACCAGGCAGCTCGGGCTTGAGCCGCTCCCAGATCCAGCGCGCCAGGTTTTCGCTGGTGGGATTCTCCAGCCGTTTGATCTCGTTCAGGTAGTGGTGGTCAAGCTGCGCATACAACGGCTCAAAAGCCTTGCCGACATCGGCGAAATCCATGACCCAGCCGGCCGGCTCCGCCACCGCCCCATCGATGCTGATGCGGATCCGGAACGAATGACCGTGCAGCCGGGCGCACTTGTGCCCTTCCGGCACGTTCGGCAGGCGATGAGCGGCCTCGATCTGAAAACGCTTGTAAAGCTCCATGGTCCGGGCGGATGTGGTCTGCAATTATTTTCGCACGAGCCGGGCATGGCGCAGTACACTACTTTTATTGGCTATACGGGCCGGCAGATAGAGAGGCCAGCATGAACGGGCCGCTGGAGCCGGAAGAAGAACGGGCGCTCAATCAGCGCCTGAAAGAGCTTAGAGCGGAACACCGCGAGCTGGACGAAGAAATCCGGGAACTGGAGATGGCGCCCTACTCCGACCAGATTCACCTGCGCCGCCTCAAGAAACGGAAGCTTTTCCTGCGCGATGAAATAGAGAAAATACGCAGCGCGCTGATTCCCGACCTGAACGCCTGAGCCTGATTCCCGAAATCTCCAAACCCCCTCTTGCCCCCCAACAGGGCCCCGGGCGATAAACCCGTTCCGAAATCGTCCGCTTGGTGCACTCTCAAGCGTCAGGATGTGCTGCTTCTGTCACTTGCGTTGCCGTTTCACAAACAGGCAACAGTAAAAAAAAACGGGCCACCCGGACTGGATGCCGGGTGGCCCGCACTCGTTACTACCGGTGAGGAACCGGCGTGCCCCTGCTTATTGAGCGGACATCGGCATCATTACAGGTTTGACCTTGATCGGCTCGCCAACCGCGAGCGTTTGGACCCCGGCCTTGTAAGCCTGTTTGTTGAACTGCAAGGCATCCTGACGCAGGCCACCGTTGAACTTGGCCAACACGTCCTGGAACTGGCTCTCCAGGGACTTGACCACACCCATCTGCTCGGCGTTCGGTGCCTGGTTCGGGCCTGCCTGTCCCACCATCCCGTAGGTGTTGAAGAAACGCTCTCCGAAACGGGAGACATAGTGCAGGTCATCTTCGGGCACCGAGCGCTGGACCTCGGGGTTATAGAGGTTCATGGCCATGACACCGAGTTTCTTCTTGAGTGCCACCGCAGCAGCATGTACGGCGGCCTTGTCGCTGCCCTTCGCCGCACCCGGGGTATTGCCGATTACGCTGCCCAGCGTGTTCAGCATGCCATGCGTGCGCTCGAGGATCTGCACCAGAGCATCCACGTCATTGCGCATGGTCAGGCCCGTATCGAGGGCTTTCGTCTGCGTGGCCATGGGAATGTTCAGGCGCGGATCGGACACGATTTGCACGGTCTGTTCGCCAGTGTGCTTGCCCACGGCTACCTTGACATGGTAGATGCCGGGAAGCGCTATGGGTCCGTTCGGCCCCTGGTTGCCCCGGTCGAAGGCACCCTCCATGAACTTCGGCAGCTTGGCGCCGTCGTAGTGCATGTTCCAGGCGATCCGGTTGACGCCGGCCTTGGCCGGACCATGGAAGGTCGCCACGGCATTACCCTTGGAGTCGGTCACCGTGATGGTGGCCTTGGTGCCCTTCTTGCCCGCGGACTTCAGGTAGTAGGCGATCACCGGGCCGCTCGGAGGATTGGGCGCAACGAACGCCGTCGGCGAAGGGCCAATATGGCGGCCGAAGTACTTCACCCATTCCGTGCCTTTGGAAGCCGTGAAAAGGTGGAAGTCATCGCGTGCAACCGAATTCGACCATTCTTCGAGTGGCTGAATATTGTCAAAGATCCAGAAACCACGGCCATGCGTGGCCAGTACCAGATCGTGCGGACTGCGCGTGAACTTCAGGTCCCACACGGCCATGACCGGCAGATTCGCGGTCACACGCATCCAGTGGTCGCCGTTGTCATGCGACACATACAGGCCCTGTTCGGTACCCAGGGCGAGCAGGCCCTTCTTGTTCGGATCCTCGCGCACCACGACGGCCGGCACGTTGTCCGGCAGACCACGGGTGATGCGGCGCCAGTTGCGGCCGTAGTCCGTGGTCCTGAACACGTAAGGGTGCTTGTCGCCGAGCATGTGCGCATCCACCGCCACGTAGGCCGTGCCCGCGGAGAACGGCGAGATGCCGATCTTGTAGATCCGCCCAAGGCGCGCCGAGGACGGCAAGTCCGGCGTGACCTTGTGCCAGTGCTTGCCGGCGTCACGCGTCACCCACACCAAGCCGTCGTCGGTGCCGACCCACATCACCTTGTGATCGGTCGGGGCAATGTTCAGCGACAGGATCGTGTCAAAGTTTTCGGCGCCGGAAATATCGTGGTTGACCGGACCGCCGGCTACCGGCTGATGCTTCTTGTCGTTGCGCGTCAGATCCGGGCTGATCGGCGACCAGTTCTCACCGCCGTCGGTGGATTTGAACACCACGTTCCCGGCCATGTATACGGTATTGGCGTTGGTCGGGGATACCGTGATCGGCGCCGCCCAGTTGAAGCGGTACTTGAGCTTGGAGCTGGGCATGTCATTCGCGCCCGGCA
>JBJKSL010000458.1:0-4562 GCA_046704145.1 Phycisphaerae bacterium | reverse complement strand
ATCGAGAAGTTCAACCGCCTCTGCCAGCAGAGCGTGTTCCGCTACATGAAGGAGTGGGAGGACCTCACCCATCGCCTCGGCTTCTGGATCAATCTGCCGGAAGCATACGTCACCTACCACCGCTCGTACGTCGAGAGCGTCTGGTGGGCGCTGGCCACGCTGTTCAATCGCGGGCTGCTCTACCAGGGGCACAAGGTGGTCTGGTGGTGGCCGCAAGGCGGAACGGCACTGTCCGCCGGCGAGGTGGGGCAGGGATATCGCGAGGTGGACGACCCGTCCATCACGGTGCGATTCCGGCTTGTGGACAACCCGAAGGTGAGCTTCCTGGCCTGGACGACTACGCCTTGGACGCTGCCCAGTAACGTGGCCCTGGCCGTGCACCCCGGCTTGGACTACGTGCAGATCGCGCTCGGCGACGAGGAGTTCATCCTCGCGAAGGATCTCGTCCCAGCGGTATTCAAAGGGTTGCCCTGCGGGAAAGACCGGCTGGAAGCCGGTCCCACACAAGATGTGCGGACGGTTCGCACCCTCAAGGGTAAGGACCTGATCGGCACCAAGTACGAGCCGATCTTCAAGTATGGCCAGCCAGAAGGCGGCAAGGCCTGGGAGGTCATGCCGGCCGACTTCGTGACGCTCGATACGGGCACCGGCATCGTGCACATCGCGCCGGCTTTCGGCGAGGACGACTATCGGGTTGCTCGGGAGAACGGCTTCGGCTTCCTGCAACTCGTCGCGCCCGACGGCAGGTTCGTGCCCGAAGTGACCGAGTTTGCCGGGCGGTTCTGCAAAGAGGCTGATGCGGACATCATTCGCTGGCTGAAGGAAAAGGGCGTGCTGCTCAAACGCGAGCAGTATCGGCACGACTATCCGTTCTGCTGGCGGGCGGAGGAAGATCCGCTCATCCAATACGCCCGCAAGAGCTGGTTCATCAGCACCACGGAGTTCCGCAGCTCGTTCCTGGCTAACAACGAGAAGATCAACTGGCTGCCCGAGCACATCAAGGAAGGCCGCTTCGGCAACTTCCTCGAAGGCAATGTCGACTGGGCCCTGTCGCGCGAGCGATTCTGGGGGACGCCACTGCCCATCTGGGAGTGCGAGAAGACTGGCAAGCAGGAGGCCATACCCTCATACGCTGCTCTGATGGCCAAGCCGGGCGCGAACAAGGAGGAGGTCGCGAAGGCCTGGCAGGCAGCCAAGGCCGAGCATCCCGAGATGGTCGACGACCTGCTCGTGCATCGGCCGTGGATCGACATGGTGACCTACGACTCGCCGTTCGCAGATGGTGCGCGGATGCGACGCGTGCCTGAGGTGATCGACTGCTGGTTCGACAGCGGCTGCATGCCCTTCGCCCAGTGGGGCTACCCGCACAAGGACGGCAGCCACGAGCTGTTCAAGAGCCGTTTTCCCGCGGACTTCATCAGCGAAGCCATCGACCAGACCCGCGGCTGGTTCTACACACTACTGGCCATCAGCACCATGTTGTTCTCCGAGAAATCAGAGCCGGGGTCTGTGACCCCGGTGCCATTGAACGCAAACAACTCTTGTGGCACAGGAGTTTGCACGGAGAGGCAACGCACCGGGTTCCCAGAACCCGGCTCTGAAAGTGCGACGTTCCCGCAGCCTTATCCGCATCCGTTCCGCAATTGCATCGTGCTGGGGCTGATGGCTGGCGAGGACGGCAAGAAGCTGTCCAAGTCCAAGCGAAACTACAAAGAGCCGAGCTACATCTTCGATCGCGAAGGCGCAGACGCCATGCGTTGGGCCATGCTCAGCGGGCAGACGCCGTGGACGGGCGTGCAGTTCAAGGAAGAGGTCATCGCGACCGACCAGCGCGAGTTTCTCATCAAGCTCTACAACATCTACAGCTTCTTCGTGATCTACGCGAACATCGACAAGTGGACGCCCTGCGACATGAAGACCCACGGATTGGAATCCGTGGGGTTGAGCGAACTCGATCGCTGGGTGCTTGCCGAGTTGAACCAGACCATCGCCGAAGTGTGCGACGCCATGGATCGGTACGAGAACTACCCCGCCTGTCGGCGACTGGTGGAGTTCGTGGACGGGCTCAGCAACTGGTACGTTCGCCGTTCGCGCGACCGCTTCTGGCGCTCGGGCATGGACGCCGACAAGCAGGCTGCCTACGCCACGCTGTGGACCTGCCTGGAGACGCTGAGCCGAGCCATCGCTCCGTTCGTGCCCTTCTTCGCCGAGTCGCTGTATCAAAACCTCGTACGCTCGCAGTTTGCCGACGCCAAGGAAAGCGTGCACCTGTGCGATTATCCGCAGGCCGATGCCAGCAAGATCGACAAATCGCTGTTGGCGGAGATGGCCATCGTACGCGAGATCGCCTCGCTGGGCCGAGCGGCGCGCATGGACGCCAAGCTCAAGGTGCGTCAGCCGTTGAGCGTGGTGGAAATCGTGCTGGCCGACCCGTCTCACGAGCAGTGGCTGACCGGCCACCTGCCGCTGATCGCCGACGAGCTGAACGTCAAGAGCATCGAGTTCGTTACCCAGGCCGACAAATACGTGTCTTACGAGGTCCGGCCGAACTTCAAGGCTCTCGGCCCCAAGTTCGGCAAGTTGGCCCCGCAGATCAAAAACGCGCTGACCAAGGCGGATGCCGCTTCGCTGCGTCGGCAGCTTGAGGAAACGGGCAAGGCTTCGCTGGCTGTAGCCGGTCAGACGGTGGAACTCTCGCCCGAGGACGTGCAGGTCACGCTCAAACCTCTCGAAGGTTGGGCCGCTGCCCAGGGTCGGCAGGTCGTCGTGGTGCTGAGCACGCAAATCACGCCGGAACTCAAGGCCGAGGGGCTGGCCCGTGATTTCGTGCACCTCGTGCAGACCGCCCGCAAGGAGGAGAAACTCGACTACCAGGCCCGCATCAGGCTGCGGGTCAATGTCACCGGCCCGGCCGCCGAGGCCATCTCCGCCAACGCCGAGTACATCAAGGGCGAAACCCTGGCGGAGTCATTGAGTATTGATTCCTCGCTGGCCGACGGCAAGCACTCGGGCGAGATCGAAGGCGCACCGGTGCAATTTGTGATCGATGCATAGGCTGGCCGAGCTCTTCTCTGTGCCTCAGTGCCTCTGTGGTTCGATTCCGTTTTCGAAGGGTTGAAGATTGAGCAGCGAACCTCTCCAACTTGGCGTCATGATCTCCGGCGGCGGGCGGTCGCTACAGAACCTTGTCGACCTGATCGCGGCCGGCAAGCTCAACGCGCGGATTGCCGTAGTGATCTCATCGCTCTCGAAGGTCGCCGGCGTCGAGCGGGCCAAGGCTGCAGGCCTGCCGGTGGAGATCACCCGTCGCAAGGATCACGCTGACATCGCCTCCTTCAGCAATGCCATTGTCGATACGCTGGAAGGCCGTGGCGTGCAGCTTGCCGTCCTGGCCGGTTGGACGTGCCTGTGGCAGATGCCGCAGCGATGGTTCGGCCGCGTAATGAACATCCACCCCGCCCTGCTGCCCAAGTATGGCGGCAAGGGTTACTTCGGCCATCACGTACACGAAGCGGTGCTGGCCGCCGGCGAAAAAGAGAGCGGCTGCACCGTGCATTTCGCCAACAACGAGTACGATTCAGGGCCGATTATTCTGCAGCGAAGAATTGACGTCCAAGCGGACGACACGCCGGACAGCCTCGCCGCCCGCGTCTTCGAACAGGAGTGCATCGCCTATCCCGAGGCCATCCGCCTTTTCGCCGAGGGCCGGCTGAAGATCCAGGGCAACCACGTCGAAATCATGGCGTGAATGTATCATACGCATTTACGTATTTTTGCGCGCGGCGAATGGCGCATAAGTCTTGTGCGAACAATGCTTGGGTCGCCGCGGCGGGGACGAGTTTCGAATGTAATCGGTATCACACCGATTCAAGATTTGAATCCGCGCTCCGGCCGGCGGCCAAGGCACCAGTGGCCGTGACGTCAGCCTCTTGGAAGCATGCCAGGTGCGGCAAAGCTGTTGTCTACATCATTCTCCAACTCGGACTTGGGCCGGTTGGCGTTATTCGACGGACGAGCCGGCCGATTTGGGGAATTCCCCTCGCTGTTGCTCGTCTGACTGTTGCCGCCCGTGTTGTCGTTTGACCCGGCCGTTCCGGACATGACCTTCTCGACTTCAGACGCAAGCGTTTGCGCGTCCTTGATGTCTCCGCTCTCAACCCGCTTGGTCAAGTCCCCCAGCCCGGCAGTTTTGCTTTCCAGGTCCTTGCTGAAAGCCGACGCGTCTGACGGTGCCTGGAAATCAGGGATCGACAGCAGCCAGGCGTCGTCCACCTGCTGCGCGGTCCACTGTTCCGGCATTTGCCCCCCGTTTGCCCCGCCCGCCATGTCCGCCAACTGCTTGAGCCACGCGTCCTGAAGTTTGAGGTCGACAGAGGAATTGGGCACGCCGTCTGCCACGGCCTTCTGGAAACGCCCCGCCGCCGCCAGGAACGGCGCGACGCTGTCGATGATCTCCTTCATCGGCTCGGCTTGCTCTTTTACGAGCACCTCGGGCAGTTGCTTCCACTCGCCGGCCTTGGCCATGGCAACGAGGGTATCGGCGACGGCCTTTTCCGAGGAAG
>JBJKSL010000457.1:0-4121 GCA_046704145.1 Phycisphaerae bacterium | reverse complement strand
TTGTATCTATGCCACGTTTTTTATGATGCGGATTGCGGGACGCGGGAAGCGGGAAGCGGGGTGCGGGACGAACCCAGTCAGACACACGTCCGCCCTCTGGAACCCTGGAACCCTGGAACTCTGGAACCCTTGAATCCGTGCATCCTTGAACCCTCGAACTCTGGAACTCTGGAACAAACCCTCGATGGCGCCTTTTGTCTCATCGACCTGTCTCGCGTGTTTCGGCCGCGATGGCGGGGCCGACGGTGGGTGGTCAAGGACTTGGCTGCCTTGAATTTCTCCGCCCCAGCCGATCGAATCACTGATGCGGAGCGGCTGCGGTTCTTGTGCCGCTACGTCAAACACTGCCGCCGCTTCGGCTCGGCTCGTAAGCTCGCCGGTTCGATCGCTGCCAAGACCGACCGAATGAGACGCCGTCAGGCGCGTGCATCCTGCAAGCCTGTTTGAGATAATAAGCAATACATGGACGTAGCCCTCATCATAGAACGCATTGAAACCTGGCGAGGCGGCGCGGAAACCTCGACCATGCAGTTTGCCCATTACCTGGCCCAGCGAGGCTGCCGTGTGACTGTGCTGACCACCTCGACCATGCAGTCGACACCGGATCTGAACATCGTGCCGATTCGGGCCAGCCGCTCCTTTCGCTCCGCCCGCACCCTGTTGTTCGCCAAGCGGGCAGCCGCCTACGTGCGGGAACATCCCTTCGACGTCGTACACTGCATCACGCCATGCCCGGCGGCAGATGTCTACCAACCCCGTGGCGGCACCATCCCGGAGATGCTGGAACGCAATGCTGCCATCCGCACTTGCCCCGTGCGTCGCGGCATTAAGCGCGTCGGTCAGAGTCTGAACATCAAGTACCGCATGTTGGCCGGCTTGGAGGCGCAACTGTTGCGGCAACGCCCGGCGCCATGGGTGATTGCCATCTCCGACTACGTTTCGCGTCAGCTCCAGCGGCACTATCACTGCGAGCCCAGCCGCATCGTCCGCGTGTTTAACGGCGTGGACCCAGACCTAAGCACGGAGCAGGAACGCCTGCTGGACCGTACCCAGGTCCGCCGGCAGTTCAACATCTCGCCGGACGAACTGGTCGTGCTCTGCGTGGCCCACAACTTCAAGCTGAAAGGGGTGGCCAAGCTCATAGAGGCTCTGGCTCGACCGGTTGCCAACGCCTACCGGGCCGTCTTCGTCGGACGCGACAACCCTGCCGGGTACGCCGACCTGGCCGAGCGACTCGGCATCCGCGACCGGATCATCTTCGCCGGGGCCACAACCCGTATCGCGGCCTTCTTCCACGCCGCCGATGTGCTCGCCCATCCGACCTATTACGATCCCTGCAGCCGAGTCGTACTCGAAGGCCTGGCCTCGGGGCTGCCGGCGATCACCACCCGTTTCAACGGGGCAGCCGAACGGATGGAGGACGGCGTGCACGGCTATGTCCTTGACACCCCGCAGGACGTGGACGGCCTGGCGGATCGCCTGGGTCGCCTGGCCGACGACGCTCACCGGGCGGCGTGTGCCGAACAGGCCCCGCAGGCGGTGGCCGACTGCTCGATGGAGAACCACGCTCGGCAGGTGCGGTCCCTCTACGATGAGATTGTCCGCCAGAAGCGAGAGCGGCGGGGCGGCGCGATCCGGAGTTCAGACCCATGCAGATAAGCCCTCAGCAACTCGCAATTTCGCTGGCCGCCGTAGCCGGTGCATACCTGTGCGGCTCGATCCCCTTTGGCCTGCTCATTGGCAAACTCAAAGGGGTCGACATCCGTAAACAGGGTAGCGGCAACATAGGGGCCACCAACGTCGGCCGCGTACTCGGACGTCCGTGGGGCATCCTGGCGTTTTTGCTCGACGTGTCCAAGGGCCTGGTGCCCGTGCTGCTTTTCGGGATAGCCGTTCGGCAGTGGATGACTTCGGGGCCTGCCAGCCCTGTGAACGTGCACCTTCTGTGGGCGGCGGTGGCTACTACTACGGTCGTCGGGCACTTGTTCCCGGTGTTTCTCGGGTTCAAGGGTGGCAAGGGCGTAGCTACGTCGCTCGGTGCGCTTTTGGGAATCTATCCCTATTTCACCGTGCCAGGGCTGTTGGCGTTTGGGTTATGGGTAGTGCTGACGCTCACTACGCGGTACGTATCCGTCGGCTCGATCGGGGCGGCGGGGGCCTTCCCGATAATCTTCGCCGTGCTTGCTGCCGTTCGACGAAAGCAGTGGGGCACAGTAGCGGAGCTTTGGCCGTTCTACGTGATGGCCGTCGCAATGGCCTGCCTGGTGATTTATCGGCACCGCGGCAACATCCAGCGGCTCATGCGCGGATCGGAGAACCGTATTGGATCCTCAACCGCGGCCAGGAGCTAACCGACGAATGGGGAGCGTATTTGCGACAGACCCACTCAGGGAAAACAGATACTTACCGGACTTAACGGAGATGAACGTATGAGGCAGTTCCAGTCAGTGTGCTCGATCATGGCCGTGGCCTCCTTGTGGGGCGGAATCAGCGTGGCTCAGGCTGATACAGCCACGCAGCCGGCGACCAGCCAGCCTGCATCGGAGATTGCCTTGGTTCGCGTCGGCCCGACCGTTATCACTCAGGCGGACTTCAACGCCGATAGCTTCGGGCGGCCTCTCCAACAGGTCCAGGCGATGAAGTCGGAGTTTCTGCAGGGCCAGATCACTCGCTGCCTGTTCCTGTTGTACGTCAAGGATCATCCTGATCTGATTAACGAAACTGCTCTCGAACACAAGCTGGACCCCGTTTACAAGCTGGAGCACGTCAAAAACCGTGCAGAATTGGAGGCCAAGCTCAAGGCCGAGAACCGCCTGCACAAGCTGCAGGACTTTCTCGACCGCAACCGCATCCTGATGGGCAGAGCAGCGCTGATTAAACGTGCGGAGGACAAGATCAAAGACGCTGACTACCTGCGGAAGATGTTCGATAGCGATCCAACGGCTTTCAATGGAACGCGGGTAAAGGTACGACATATACTGATCGCGGTACACTCGTATGCCAAGCCGGAGGAACGTAAAGCGCTACGGGCCAAGGCCCAGCAACTGCGCGACGATGTTGTGTCAGGACGCCGAACGTGGGAGCAGTGCATAGACGAAAGTGACGACGCGTCCACCAAGGTCATTGGGGGCGACACAGGCTACATCTCCAGACACCTCATGCGGCCTGAGACGTTCTCCGCAGCGGCATTCGCTCTCAAACCGGGAGAAACCAGCGATATCGTCGAAACGCCGCTCGGCTTCCATGTTCTTCAGGTGCTCGACATCAGCAAAGGCGATTTGAGCTTCGACCAGGCCAAGGAAAGTGTCCGGCGGTGGGCACTACGCAAACCGCTGTACGATGCGGACGTGGAAGCTCGTGCGAAGTACAAGGTCGTCGTTTTGCGCGAACCGGACCTGCCGCCGCCTCCGCCGCCAAGGCCCACTCGCCCGGCTCTGAGCCGCAAGCATGTCGGTGGGGCACAACCCCAGGTCGGTAGAGCGACCAACCCCGCTGGGCACCCAGCAGCCAAAGCTGCCCCGCGCCAGCGCCAGCTTGCCCGACCTTCGAGGACAACGGCGACCAGACCGGCCACGAACGGTAAATGAGCCTGTTTGCAGGGTAGCCTGTTTGCAGGGTAGCCTGTTTGCGGGGTAGCCGTGGACGGGATTGCGACAGTTGCCTCCCGTTTCCTGGCGGCAGGCAGAATTCGCCGACAGCATGGCTGCTGGACTTACGCCAGCGAGCCTCTGCGCTCTCTCCGACCGCTCCCGGCTGGAGAGGCCCAATCAACTCTTCCGCCCAGCCATCTTGCCCGAGCGAGATGGCTGGGAAATTTGACACGCAGCCCACCCGCCACTATCAGTAAAGCATTCTGGCGACTGCGTTTGGAGACGCTGCGCCGCGTGTGGACCTCGAGCCCGGAATTGACCTGCCATGCTGACCATCGCCAAGCCTCTACGTGAGGGCGCGGTATCCTCGCTTGCCTGGGTCGGCCGCTTTGCCCTCCTGCAGCTCAGTGCCCTCGGCGAAGGGACGGTTTTTGTCGGCCAAGCACTGACCCGCTTGCCGGCACTCCGCCGCAAACGCGACCTCGCTCGCCTGTTACCACAGGCCTACTACATCGGGACTCTCAGCGTCCC